>NZ_JBFAET010000090.1:0-36214 GCF_040642095.1 Streptomyces sp. NPDC020362 | reverse complement strand
GGCCGGCGCACTGCAGGTGATGTCCGTGGCCGGGAGGCGGCCGGTGGCGAGGTAGGCGTTGACCGCGGCGTCGGCGCAGCGGCTGCCGTACACGCCGAACACCGCGTGCTGGTCGGCGCCGCGCAGGGTCACCAGGCGGGAGGATCGCCACTTGTGGTGCACGGCGGTGGCACCCTCGTAGGTGGTGCGCGGGTCTCCCGTGGCATTGACGAGCAGCGCGGGAAGGTCGTCCCGGACGGTGGTCGGGCGCTCGCGGGGCCGGTCCCAGAAGGCACAGGCGTTCAGGTTGGCCGTGACGGGGCCGAACAAGGGGTCCTGTGTGCGGGCGCGCCGGACGTCGCGCCGGTAGACCTCCGGGTCGTGGGGGGCTGCCATGTCCCCGCACAGGATCGCCGTCTGCACGCTGCCGTACTGCGAGTCGGCCCCGGTCAGCTCGAACTCCAGCACGCCGGCGAGCCACGGGGACGGGGTGACCCGCTGACCGTTCGCCGCGCGCAGCATGTCCTGCACCCCGTGCGCGAAGTCCGCGTAGGCGCTGTCGTTGTCCTGCGAGAGTCCGTTGAACAGGACGATGGGCGCCATGTGTTCGTCCACCCGGTAGGCGCCGAGCCGCAGCGGGGTGCGGGCGGCTGCGGCCTGGATGCGCTCGACGCTCGCCAGCACCGCCCCACGCGTGCGGCCCAGGCCGTACCTCGTGTCACGGGCGGCGGTCCAGGAAGCCCAGCCCTCCAGGGCGTGCCGGTTGGCCGCGCCGACATGGCGCAGCAGCCGGGGACCGTACCGGTCCGGGTCGATCACGCCGTCCAGCACGACCCGGTCGGTGCGGCCGGGGAACATCGTGGCGTACACCTGGCCGAGGTAACTGCCGTACGAATAGCCCAGGTACGAGATCTTCCGCTCGCCGAGCGCGGCGCGGACGATGTCCATGTCGCGTGCGGTGTTCCGCGTGGTGGCGAAGGGCAGCACGTCGCCCGCGTGTGCCCGGCAGCGCCGGGCCAGGTCCGCAGAGAAGGCCGCGATCCTGTCGAAGCCGGCCCGGTCGTGACCGGCTCCGCGAAATGCGGAGCCGGTCGGCCAGCGGCAGTCCAACGGTGTGCTGCGGCCGACGAAACGGGGGTCCACACCCACCACGTCGTAGCGTCGGCCGACGTTCTTCATGGCCTTGTGCACCCACGGCGGGTCGCCGATCGTCTGGCCGCCGGGGCCGCCGCCGTTCAGCAGCAGCGGGCCGACGCGGTGGGCGGTGTCGGTCGCGCGGATCCGGGAGATCGCCACCGTGATGGTGCGTCCGCCCGGATCGGCGTAGTCCAGCGGTACGGTCACGTCGGCGCACCGGGCGCCCGCCTGCTCCAGCTCCTTGCCGGTCGCGTCGTCGGGACCGAGGAGGCAGCTCTTCCAGGTGAGGAGCTGGTGGTGGTAGCGGGCGAGCGGGTCGGGGGCCGCGGCCCGGGCCGGGACGGCGCCGGCGGGCAGCGCGGTCAGGGCGAGAGCGGTGGCGGCCAGGCCAAGAGCGGCCCTTCTGGCTGTGGTTGCCCTTCCCGGCCGTAAGGAGATTGCCAAGCGGTTCAAGGGTTCGTCCCTTCTGGGGTTGCTGTCTTTCCGGAGGACCGGCCTTCGCAGAACGCGGTCTCGACTGCCTTCAGGAAGTCCTGTTCGGCCTGGAGCGTGGCCGGTACCTGGTTGAGGGCGACGGCGACGCTCCGTCCGCCGGGGCCTGTGGCGGTCAGCGCCCGGTGGCCTCCCGGCACGGTTCCGGCGTGGCCCCACCACATGCCGCCGCAGCGCAGCGGGGAGGCGATCAGGCCCAGTCCGTACCGGGCACCCGGCCAGAGGCGGTCCGGGTCGGCCGCCACCGTCCGCCGCATCTCGGCGAGCTGGGCGGCGGGCAGCAGCCGACCGCCGAGGAGCGCGGTGGTGAACCGCGTCAGATCTCCGGGAGTGGAGACCAGGGCGCCGCCGACCCCGCCGAAGGTCGTGTTCCAGTCGGTGCCGTCGACGCGGTGCCCGTCGGCCGCGGTGAAGTAACTGCGGGAGTGCGGTCCGCGGATGCGGGGGTCGTCTCCGGGCCAGTACGTGTCGCGCAGCCCGAGGGGCCGGATCAGCCGGCGGGTGATCTCTCCCTCGGGAGAGTGCCCGGTGACGTCGCGGACGATCAGGCCGGCGAGGAGGTAGTTGGTGGTGGCGTAGTGCCAGTCGGCGCGTGGTCGCGGCAGGTCCAGGGCACGGGCGACCAGCTCGCGCGGTGTGAAATGGCGGTACCGCAGGCGCTCCGGGTGCTCCCACTCGGGAGCGTCGAGGTAGTCCGGCAACCCGCTGGTGTGCTGCAGCAGTTGCCGTACGGTGATCCGGCGGCCGTCGTAGCCGTTCTTGCGGACCACCCCGGGAAGGTAGTGGTCGACGGGTGCGTCGAGCGAGAGGCGGTGCTCGGCGGCGAGCTGGAGCACGACGGTCGCGATGAACATCTTCGTGACGCTGCCCGCGCGCAGCCGGTCGGTGACGTTCATCGGGCGGCCGCCGCGCAGGTCCGCCGTCCCGGCCGCCTCGGTCCAGCGGGCACAGGCTCCGCCCGCCGGGTCGGTGACCAGGACCGCCGCGCCGGCGAGGCCGCCCCGGTCGGTGAGCGTGCGCAGCGACCGGCGCAGTTCGCCGTGCGGTCCGCAGGCGGCGGGACGACGGGCATCGGGTGTCGGCCCGGCGGCGGCCGCCGCGGCGGACGGCATGACGAATGCCGCCAGCAGGGCCGCCACGCATGTGTGTCCGCGCAGGGTGGAGGGGATCGACAAGGTCGCCATGCGCACCAACGCTAGGTACGCGCCGGGACCGGATCACTCCTGCTGGCCGCCGATTCGCGGGTGGGGGCAACCCCAGCGTGCGACAGGGGGGATTCCCCCTGCGCGTCAGCCGTCGCGCTCCCCCGCCGGGTGTCGCGCCTCACCCGTGGAAGGGGCCCGGCCGCCCCGGTTCACCACCCGCGCCGTCGGCCGGCGAAGGACGGGGCGGGGCGGGCAGGGCGGGCGTCTCAGTTTCCGTCGGCGGCCGGGCGGTACAGCACGGGCAGGTCGGCGGGCCGGACCCGGACCGTCACCGGCAGGGTCGCGTCGACCTCGCCGTCGGCGCCGTAGGGGACGGGGCGGGAGGCCTCGATGCGCAGTTCCTTCCCGCGCAGGACCTGTACTTCGGGCCGGTTGATGTGGGCGCCCGTCTTCAGCTCGTTCATCATGGCGAAGAACAGTCTGCGCGGGGCGTCGCGGATCATGACGATGTCGAGCAGTCCGTCGTCGACCCGGGCGCCGGGAGCGATGAGCCGGCCGGAGCCGTAGTAGGGGGAGTTGGCGGCCACGACGGTGTAACCGCGGTGGGCGTGTTCCTCGCCGTCGACGGTGACCCGGTAGTCCGCCGCTCGCCACGTGGTGACCGCGCGCAGGCCGCCCGCGTAGTAGGAGGCGGCGCCGCGCAGCAGGCGGGCATGGTTCGCGTGCTGGTTGGCCAGCGCGTCGACCCCTGCGTAGACGCTGCCCAGGACCACCGTGCGCTGGTGGACGGCCGACTCCACCTCGATGGTGTCGACGCGCCGGGACTCGGCGTGGAGCAGGATGTCGGCGAGGGCGGCGGGGTCGCCGGGCAGGTCGAGGGCGCGGGCGAAGTCGTTGCCGCGTCCGGCGGGGACCAGGCCGAGGACGGTACCGGTGCCGCTGAGCGCCCCGCCGATGCCGCCGGCCATCCCGTCCCCGCCGACCGCCAGGACCACCCGGCCGCGCTCCCCTGCCTGCCGGGCGATGTCCTGGGCGTGGGCGAGGCTGTTGCTGTACTCCGTCTCCAGCTCGGCGCCGGCTTCGCGGAGCAGGCGGGCCAGCTGGAGCAGCGACGCCGCCCCGGTCGAGTCGCCCGCGGTCGGGTTGACGACGGCGGTGAACTGTCGCATCGGTGTGCCTCCGGGGCGGTGACGGTAGGAGCGGAACGGCCGGGCGGGTGGGGGGGGTGGGTCAGTCGGTGGGCAGCAGGACGCCGGGGTTCAGGAGCCCCTCGGGGTCCAGACGGCGCTTGACGGCGCGCAGCGCCTCGACGCCGAGTGCTCCGGCCTCCCTGACATACCAGTCTCGGTGGTCGGTGCCCACTCCGTGGTGGTGGCTGATGGTTCCCCCGGCGGCGATGACGGCGTCGTTGGCGGCGTGCTTGGCGCGCGTCCAGTGCGCGACGGGCTCCTCGCCCTGGGCGCTGACGACGGTGAAGTACAGCGAGGCGCCGTTCTCGTACACGTGGGAGATGTGGCACATCACCAGGGGCGGGGTGCCGGCCTGGGTGAGTGTGTCGGTCAGGGCGGTGCGCACGGCCGTGTACAGGTCGGGGATGCGGGACCAGAAGGCGGCGGTCTCCAGCGTCTCGGCGAAGGCTCCCGCGTCGAGCAGGGAGTCGCGCAGGTAGGGCGCGGAGTAGCGGCCGTGGGCCCAGCGCTCGCCCGGTTCGGCGCCGACCAGGGTTCCGCCGGCCTCCCGCAGGACGGCCGCCCCCTGCTCGCGCCGCTGGGCCGTGTCCTCGGCCGTGCCCTCGTAGCCGGTGATCGCCATGCATCCGGCCTCGCTCTGCGCGAGCCCGGCGCCGATGGCGTCCGGCTGGGCGAGGCCGATGAGCGTCTCGGTCTCGTCGGACAGGCGCAGCACGGTCGGCCGGGGTCCGTCCTGGGCGAGCCGGCGCAGGGCCGCGGCTCCCTCCTCGAAGGAGGCGAACCGCCAGCCCTCGTAGACGCGCACCTCGGGCAGCGGGCGGATGCGTACGGTGACGGAGGTGATGACGCCGAAGGCGCCCTCGGAGCCGAGGATCAGCTGGCGCAGGTCGGGTCCGGCGGCGGAGCGGGGGGCGCGGCCCGCCTCGATGGTCCCCTCGGGGGTGGCGAGGGTGAGACCGAGCACCATCTCGTCGAAGCGGCCGTAGCCGGCGGAGGCCTGTCCGCTGGAGCGGGCGGCGGCGAAGCCTCCGACGGTGGCCCATTCGAAGGACTGCGGGAAGTGACCGAGGGTGAAGCCCTGTGCGGCGAGCAGGGCTTCGGCCTCGGGGGCGCGCAGGCCGGGCTGGAGGACGGCGGTGCGGGAGACCGGGTCCAGGTCGAGCAGGCCGTTCATCCGGCGCAGGTCCAGGGCGACGAAGTCGCGTCGCTCGGGGGCGAGACCGCCCACGACGGAGGTGCCGCCGCCGAAGGGCACTACGGCCAGGCTGTGCGCCGCGCAGGCCTTCAGCACGGCGAGGACCTCGTCGTGGGAGGCGGGCAGGACCACGGCCTGCGGAACGTCGGAGACGTCGCCGGCGCGCAGGCGCAGCAGGTCGGGCGTGGACTTGCCGCGGGTGTGCCGGACACGGCTCTCGGCGTCCGTGCGGACGTGGTCCGCGCCGCCGACGGCCTCGGCGAGCGCCTCGAGGGCAGCGGGGCCGGCCGTGGGCTCGGGAAGGCGGATGTCCTCCAGGGCCAGGGCCGGCGTGGTGCGCGGCTTGACGCCGAGCAGGTCGCGCAGCAGTCCGGTCACCGTGTCGGGCAGCGGTGCCGCCTTGGCCGGGTCGCCCCAGCCGTTCCACAGCATGTCCATCGAAGGGTCGTCCTCACAGGTCGGTGTGCTCGGTTCGCGCGGCGGCGTCTCCGCCCGGCCCCCGGGGCGTTACACTGTGACACATGACGCCTATTCGTCACAACGGTTCGGACAATGATCACGTCCTCGACGCGGTGCGCGACTGCGTTCTGGCGGTCGGGGTCCGCCGCACCACCCTGGCCGACGTGGCCCGCCGCGCCGGCGTGTCCCGGATGACGCTGTACCGGCGGTGGCCGGACCTGCGCACCCTGGTGGGCGATCTGATGACCCGTGAGTGGATCGCCGTGGCCACCCACGCCATACCGGAGTCCACGCCCGGCACGGACACCCGGACCCGGATCGTGACGGGGCTGGTGGCGGGGGTGGAGGCCTTCCGTGCGCACCCCCTCTTCCGCAAGATCGTCGACGTCGATCCCGAACTGCTGCTCCCCTACGTCCTCGACCGGCGCGGGGCGAGCCAGGAAGCACTGCTGGCACTGCTGGCCGACTCGCTGCGCGAGGGCCACGCCGACGGATCGGTGCGCACCGCCCACACCGAGCGGCAGGCCCGCGGCCTGCTGCTGATCGTGCAGTCCTTCGCCCTGTCCCTGCGCACGATGACCGACGAGGACGATCCCGACCTCGACTCCACCGCCCTGCTGGGCGAGCTGCGCACCCTTCTGGAGAGGACCCTGACGCCATGAGCCGAACCGAGGCCGTACGAGACCCGTCCCTCAACGCGGACCGGCGCACCCGGGACCTGGCCCGGGCGACGGACGGCACCGTGGCCGACGTGCTGGTCGTCGGGCTCGGCGCGACCGGGGCCGGAGCCGCCCTGGACGCGGCCGCCCGCGGGCTGGGCGTCGTCGCCGTCGACGCCCATGACCTCGCCTTCGGCACCTCTCGATGGAGTTCCAAGCTCATCCACGGCGGACTGCGCTATCTGGCCTCCGCGCAGTTCGACGTGGCGCACGAGAGCGCGGTCGAGCGGGGGGTGCTGATGACCCGGACCGCCCCGCATCTGGTCGCCGCGCAGCCCTTCGTGCTGCCGCTGACCCCACTGGTGTCGCGGGCCCAGGCCTCGCTGGCCTGGGCCGGATTCCGGGCCGGCGATGTGCTGCGGCTCGCCGCCCGGACGCCGCGGCAGGTCCTGCCGGCCCCGCGCCGGCTGACGGCTACGGAGGCCCGGCACCTGGCGCCGTCGGTCCGTGCGGACGGCCTGCGCGGCGGGCTGCTGTCCTGGGACGGCAAGGTGACCGACGACGCCCGGCTGGTGACCGCCCTCGCGCGGACCGCCGCCGCGCACGGCGCCCGGGTGCTGACCCGGACCAGGGTGCTGGAGCTGACCGGGACGGGCGCCCGGATCCGCGACGAACTCACCGGCGAGGAGGGCGAGATCCGCGCCCGCGCCGTGATCAACGCCTCCGGGGTGTGGGCGGGCGACCTCGTCGACGGCATCCGCATCCGCCCCTCCCGCGGCACGCATCTGGTGCTGCGCTCGGAGCGGCTGGGCGCGCTGCCGGCCGGTCTGCACATCCCGATCCCCGGCGAGACCAACCGCTTCGTCCTGGTCCTGCCCCAGGGCGACGGCCGGGTCTATGTCGGTCTCACCGACGAGCCGGTCGACGGCCCGGTCCCGGACGTGCCGGAGGTGCCCGAGACCGACATCGGTTTCCTGCTGGACGTGCTCGGGTCCGTACTGGACACTCCGGTGCGCCGCGACGAGGTCGTAGGCGCCTTCGCCGGCCTGCGCCCCTTGCTGGACACCACCGGGCACGACGGCCCGGGGGACACGGCGGCCCGCACGTCGGACATCTCGCGCCGGCACGCGGTGCTGACCTCGCCCGACGGCGTGACCACGATCGTGGGCGGCAAGCTCACCACCTACCGGCGCATGGCGCAGGACGCCGTCGACGCCGCCGCCGAGGCCCGCGGCCTGTCCGCGCGCCCCTCCCCCACCGCCGCCCTGCCGCTGGTCGGCGCCGCCTCGCCCGAACGGCTGCGCGCCCTGCCCGCACCCCGCCGTCTGATCCGCCGCTACGGCACCGAGGCGCCGGCCGTCCACGCCCTGGCCGAGCGGGATCCGGCCCTGGCCGAGCCGGTCCTGCCGGGGCACCCGGTCACCCGGGCCGAACTCGTCTGGGCCGCCCGCCACGAGGGCGCCCTCGACGCGGCGGACCTGCTGGACCGCCGCACCCGCATCGGCCTGGTCCCCGAGGACCGCACCGAGGCGCTGGCCGTCGCCGCGGAGGTCCTGGCACAGGCCCGGTCCGCCGCCCACAGCGAACCGTGATCCCGCACCGGCCCCGGACGCCCGACCGCGAGGCGCTCCCGCTCCGGCGTCACCGAAGGTACCTGCCGGTCACCCGGTGACGCGGAAGCGGCGCCGGGGCCGCCTACGGGCGCTCAGCCGGCGACCGTCCGCAGCCGCGCTCCGAGCCGGGCGACGGCCGACGGATTGCGGGAGCTCTCGACCAGGTCGACGTAGTCGCGCGCACACCGACGGGGGTCCCCCGGCTCTCGGCTTCGCTCGAGCCGGGGGAGGGCCGGCGCCGGATTCTCACCGGACTCCCCCGCGGGGAGGCAAGGGGACTCCGGCACAGGCCGCTTGGCCCGTCGACCCGCCGTTGCACCGCATCCGTGTTCCGGCCCGGGCTGCCCGCTCACTTCCCGAGGATGTTCACCGCCCGGTCGAACGCCGAGTCCCGGCCCTTGGCGAACTCCTCCTCGGTGAAGACCGGTTCGACGATGTGCGGCGGGATGCCCGTGCCGTCGAAGGTGCGGCCGGTGCGGGTCAGGAACTCCTCGTTGGGCAGGCCGAACACCATGCCGTCGGGAAGGCGGCGCACCATCACGTCCGAGAAGACGCCTTGCGTGCTCTGGCCGATGCGGACGGTGCGGCCGGGCCGGTCCATGAGCGCCTGCGTGAAGGTCTCGCCCGCGCTCACCGTCGAGCCACCGGTCAGTACGGCGACGGGGCCGGTGTAGCGGGGCGCGTCGGCCGGAGCGACCGGTACGGGCTCGGGGCGGGTGTGCCGGGTGGGGTCGGCCGGATCGTTGCGGGCCCGCTTGGCGTACGCGACGTAAGGGGTGTCGGTCAGACGCCGGGCGATGCGGATGCCCAGCGTGTCGGCACCGCCGCCGTTGATGCGCAGGTCGATGATCAGCCCCTTGAGGTGCCTGACCCGCTCGGCCGTCAGGACCGTGTTCAGCGTCCTGTCGAGTTCCGCCTGCTCGGCGCTGTACGGGGCGTCCTTCCCGGCGTAACCGCCGAAGCCGGTGATCCTCAGATAGCCCTGACCGCCGGGCAGGTCGGCGTACGTGATCCGGCCGGCCGCGAAGTCCTGCCGGTGGGAGGCGTTCTTCAGGTCGCGCGCCACGACGAACTTCTTGACCCTGGCGTCCAGTTCCTCGGTCGGGACCTCCGTGCCGGGCCGGACCTCGTAGAAGCGGCTGTCACCGTCCTGGACCACGACATGGGCGTCGTACAGCGGCCGCACCATCCGGCTGAAGATCGTGAACAGTTCCTTCCTGGTGGTGTCCTTGTGCACCTGGGGCCGGTACCGGTCCCGTACGGCGTGCCAGTCGATGCCCTTCGCGGCGAAGAACGGGTAGTTCTCCTCGAAGGTCTGCCAGAGGACGTCGAAGGCGGTGCGGGGGTCGTCCGGCAGCCCACGGGTGCAGCCGGCCGGCAGTGCCGCGATCCGACGCAGCCCCCGGTGGCCCACCGAGCTGTCCGCGGCGAGCGTGGCGTGGTCGCCATCGCGCCCGGTCCGCACGGTCAGCAGGGTGCCGTCCGTCGTCAGATAGGTACCGGGGCCCGTCTGCGGTGAGGTGTCGCCCTTGAGGCAGCCGACCGACGTCGTCTGGTACTCCTGCAGGACTCCACCGCCCAGGGTGAGGACGGTACCGTAGCCGTCCATCCGCCACACGCCGTCGGTGCCCGGCGCATTCGGCTGCGCGGCGCCGGCGGCCGGGACGGCGGCCGCGGTGAGGGTGAGGGCGACGACGGCGGTCGTGACGATGCGCACGGTCTTGTCCTTCCGGTGCCTGTCTGCGGGACACCACCGTGACCGACGGCGCCCGGCACCCACCATCCGGTGAGCCGGTGCATCGGGGGTCGGGGCAACCCCCGTGTCCGCGCGCTCCTGCGCGTCGTCCGGCAGCTCAGGAGGAGCGTTCCGCCAGGTCCTCCAGGACGGCCACCGCCCGGTCGGCGTGCTCGTACGGCACGAAGAGGTGGTCGTGGTGGAATCCCGCGACGACGTTGCAGCTCAGGCCGGCGTCGGCGAGTTCGCGCGCGACGGCGGCGGTCAGCCCCACGGCCTCGAGGGCCGAGTGGACCCGCAGGGTGATCCAGCCCGCCACGTAGTCGTAGCCCATCCCCGCGGCGTCCGCATCCTCCAGCGGGGCCACCACGGTCAGGCCCTCCTCCTCGGCGACCGTCACCACCGGGCTCACTCCGGAGGGCACGCCGCCCTCGACGGTGGTGAACACGTACCGGCCCGGATTCAGCTCCGGACGCATCCCGCTCAGCAGCTTCTGCAGATCACTCTCACCGTTCATGATCACCACGTTACGGGAGACGGGCCTCAGCGCTGTTCGAAGTGGCTGGGCCTGGTGTCGCGGTGGACCAGACGGCCCAGTCGGGCGTTCCGGGCGCTCGGCAGGAGCGTCCAGGTGCCGGCGGGCCGGCGGAGGGCGGCCGAGTGCCACGGGATGGTCCGGACGTCCGGGGCGTCGGTCAGGCGGATGCCGAACTCGGGCGTGCCGGCCGGCTGGGGATGGATGGACGGCCGGACGGCACGGGGATGGTGCTCGGGGATCAGCGCCGCAGGCGCGACTGCGCTGGATGACGCCGTAGGCGCGTTCACGGCATGCGCGTTGGAAAGCGGATCGGGCGCCGGGGTGGTCCGCGGTGTCCTCGAAGAGGAAGCGGGTGAGGCCCCGGTAGAGGGCGAATGCGGGGTCGCCGGATCTGACCTGGGCACGCAGGTCCGCCACCGTCGGGGCGTAACGGTCAAGGACGCGAGCGCGTTTCGCCTCGTACGGCAGAGTGCCGAAGACGTCACGCAGTCGAAGACCGACAGTCTGGCGAGGGCCAAGTGGTCGATGAGCGCCCGCAGTTCGTCGGAGCAGGCGTCGACGTGCGGCTCCGGGACGCGGACGAGGTCGCCGAAGACATGGCCGCCGGAGCAGATGACCACCGGGCACCGGGCGGGTAGACCCGCCCGCCCACGGCATCCGCTTTCGTCGTCCCCGTGGTCCCGCTTGTGCGCGACGAGGTCGGCGATGCAGCGCTCCAGCCCGTACAGCCGGGCCTCGTACAGCGGGCGGCCTGGGTCGGTGGGGCCCACCGGCTGGACGACCTTGTCCCAGTCGCGGTCGAAACGGGCCGCCAACTCCGCGAGAAGGCCGATCACTTCGGCGAGGACCAGGGAGGGGAAGCGGGCGGCGAAGCCGCTGACGAGGTCGGCGGGGCCGGTCCCGGGGAGCGCGTCGACGACGGTGTCGGCCAGTTCCTGGAAACGGGGCAGAGCCCCTCGATGCGCCGCGGGGTGAACGCGTCGGTGGCGAAGCACCTCTGCTGGTGTGGACCGGCGGGTCCTGGTGGAGAGGGTGGACCTGGAGCCGGGAGTGCTGCGGCTCGGGCATGATCGAGGCACCGGCCCGCCACTGGTCTTCGCCCCGGTCGTGGTTCTTGCCGAGGGGGTCCTCGTTCGGGATCGCGTGCGCGGCGACGTAGCCGGTGACCAGCCAGGCCCGTACGCCGTTCGGGAAGAGGACACGGTGGACCGGGCCGGCCTCACGCATCCGCGCGCACAGGGCACCGCTCCGCGCAGGGCCGCCCCCGCGCCCAAGGGCAACCGACGGGACTCGTCCATCAAGCGTTTCTCCAGCTCACGTCGCACGCCGTCCCCGGGTTGGGGCCGTAGCGCCTCAGGAGTCGAGCCGTGGACGGGCCGAGTTCCGTACGGGGGATACGGCACGCGTCACGCGCGGCGGAGCCGCGCGCCGACGTGCTGTCGGGGCCGCACGCTCACAGACCGGCGAGAAGGTTCTCGGCGTCCCGGTCGCCGGCCGTCCCGCTCTCGGCCACACCGGCGGGATCATGACCGGGAACGGCTGACAACCGTGGCAGCAGGCAGGCCCAGAACTCCACCATGCGTTCCTTGGACAGCCAGTCGCGGTCCCGGCTGCCGAGCGCCTCGAAGCCGACCGTCGCGGCCACCACGGCCACGGCCACCCCATCGGGCGAGACGCCGTCCGTCAGCTCCCCCGTCCGTTGCGCCTCTACGACGACGTCGCGCACCCAGCCGTGCCACCGGTCCAGCACCGTGGCACCGCCGTCCCGGGACAGATCGCCGCTGAGGGCGAATCCGGCGCGCACGACCGGGTCGGTCGCGAACGTGACCACGAGCTGACGGATGGCCGCCACCAGCACCCCGAGCGCGCTGCCGCCCGCCGACCGGCAGCGCTCGGCCAACTCCTCGACCCGGCGCGCCGCCACGCTCTCGATCTCGCCCGCGAGGGCGTCCTTGCTCGGGAAGTGGAAGTGCAGGGCGCCGGCGCTCACCCCGGCCCGTTTGCTGATCGCGGGCAGCGACGCACGGGCATATCCGTCGTGAGCGAAGGCCTCCGCCGCCGCGAGGACGAGGGCCTGCCGTGTGCGAGCCGCACGGACCTGCTTGACCATGACGCCCTCCTCCTGAACCTGCGCGGATGCGGCCCCGGGCTCTCGACTCGGGATAACCGCATGTTCAGTATGTTTATGAGGGTTCGGTGCGGCAAGACCTGACGGCACGCCAGGGCAAAAACGTCGAGGGACGGCACTTGGGACCAACCAAACCGCGTGCCTGGTTTGGGTGACCTGCCCGCAAGGAGATCGGTAAGGCGACGTGAACTCCGGGGAACGCGGAAGTCCGCGGCCCGGTCGGGCAGCGGACTTCCGTCGGGCACATCGCCCCGCGCTCAGGACGCCGACGGACGCAGCACCACGGGCAGCGACCGGTAGCCGTTCAGCATGAAGGTCGGCAACGGCTCCAACTCCTCGGGCGCGCAGGCGAGCCGGACGTCCGGGAACCGCTCGAAGAGCCGGGACAGGGCGGAGGCGGCCTCGATCTCGCCGAGCGGTGCGCCGAGGCAGCGGTGCGGGCCATGGCCGAAGCCGAGGACGTCACGGTCGGCGGTGCGCAGCAGGTCGAAGCGGTCCGCGTCCGGCCCGTGGCGGTCGGTCTCGTGGCCGCCCGCCGCGAAGTTGACGAGGATGCAGTCGCCCTTGCGGATCCGCACTCCGTCGAGGTCGATGTCCTCCACCGCGAACCGCATCGGCGCGTATGCACCGGGGGTGTGCACCCGCATGGTCTCGGCTATCACGTCCGGCCAGGCGGCCCGGCCCTCGCGCAGGTGCGCCAGCTGCTCGGGGTGGGTCAGCAGCGCGCCGGCCGCGTTGGTGATGAGGGTGGCCGTGGTGTCCTGGCCGGCCGCGATGAACATGAAGAGGGAGCCGAGCAGTTCCTCCTCGGTGAGGCGGTCGCCGTGGTCGCGGGCCGTGATCAGCGCGCTGGTGAGGTCGTCACCGGGCCGCTCCCGCTTGGCCTTCACCAGAGCCGCGAGCCGCCCGAACGCCTCCAGCCGAGCGGCCTCCATGTCCTCGGCGGAGACGGTGGAGCTGAACACCGTGCTCAACGCCGTGGAAAGGGCGTCCGTTTCGGGGCCCTGGGGCACACCGAACAGCTCGCAGATGACCCGCAGCGGCAGCACCTCCGCGTAGGCGGTGCGCAGGTCGACCCGGGTTCCGGGCGCGAGGGCGGAGAGTCTGTCCAGCAGTTCGGCCGACAGCTCCTGAACCCGGGGGCGCAGCGCCTCGGAGCGCCGCGCGGTGAACGCTCCGGCCAGCAGCCGGCGCAGCCGGGTGTGATGCTCTCCGTAGGCGAACAGCATGTTCTCGTTGGCCACCCACGGGTAGAGAGGCCATTCCTGGGTGATCTTTCCCTCGATGAACGGCGGCCAGTGCAGGCGGGCGCTGCGCGAGACGCGCGGATCGGTCAGCAACCGCTCCACGTACGCCTGCTGTACGACGGCCCAGGCGAGCACCCCTCCGGGCAGCTCGACCTGGACCGCGGGGCCCCGGGCGCGCAGCATCGCGGCCTCTCCCCTGTGGTCCCGGCCCATCAGGTCCAAGGCGTAGGGGCAGGCGGTGTTTTCCATCAGAGTGCTCCCTGGGTCGGTCCTGCATCACGTTGTTGTGCCGCGACGTGCCCATGGCAGCGATGTCCGCTCCCCGCACCCGGGATGCCTGCCTCCGTGGTCGTCGGAGGGTGTCCGCTCAGCCGACGGCCGGGGCCTCCTCCGGCTCCCGGCTCATCTCCATGGCCTCTTCGTAGACCCGCCTTCCGCGGTCCAGTGACATGTCCAGACGCACCAGCACGGCGGGGACCGCGATGCTGGTCATCAGGTGCCGGTAGAGGTCGACCACTCGTTCCATCAGGTCCGCGTGGTCGTTCATGATCTTGGACAGCACCTGCGCCCCGGTGAACGCTGCCACGAACGCCTTCGCTGCGGCCTCCACGTCGACCTGGGGCAGCAACTCCCCGTTGGCCTTCGCCCGTTCGAGCAGGTGGGCATTGTGGTCGACCCACGAGGCCATGGGTACCCGCCGGTCCAGTCCGTCGTGCGGTGAACCCTGGTCCACGGTCAGGCGGATGCTGCCGCGCACCATCGGGTCGCCCGTGCCGAGCAGGTGAGCCAGGAGGAACCCGGCGTCGAGCCCCTCCTGGAGCACCAGTTCCCGCGGCGGCGAGGCCGGCACGGCCTTCAGCTGGTCGGTCAGCACCGCCTGGGCGAGCTGCTCCTTGGAGGCGAAGTGGAAGTAGAGAGCACCCTTGGTGACGTTCGCCCGCTGGAGGATCTCCGAGATGGTCGCCGCCTCGTAGCCGACTTCGGCGAAGACGTCGGCTGCTGCCACCAGGATGTTGCGCCTTGTCCTGATCGCTCGTTCCTGCAAGGCCACGGCACATCCTCCGCACTGGCTTCACGGGCCGGTCGGCGACAAAAAGAAACCGACAGGTACGTATCCTGCCACCCCGAAAGATGGCCTTTCAAGCATGCACGTGTCCCCTCCTCACCTTGCACGCAGGAAATCCCGGCCGTCGCTGTGGGCAAGAATAAAACCTGTCAGCCGGTATCTCAACGCCCGAGCAGCAGATGCGCACGCCAGAAGGCTCTCCCGCCCGGCAGGGGCACCGGAAATCCCCTTCCGCTTCGGCGGCCGGCCCCCTTCCCCATGTCGTCGCAGTTCAGCCGCCGTTGGCAGAAACTTGGCTTGATTAGAAAACCGGGAGGTCCGTATCTTCTGACTCTGCGCATCCCACCCTTCCGGATCTGCGACTACTGGAGAGGGTCATGACCCTTCTGACACCTCAGGTACATATCCCCTCTTTGCCGGAGATCGAGCCCTATGAGACACATCAGGTGACTCATCCGGAAAGGAGCCGGGCGGACGGTCCGGACTTGAGGGCCGACGGGATGCTTCCCGGCACGCCCGCCGGTGAGTTGACCCGTCTTCTCTTCGGCGGCGAGGACCGGGAGCACATCCACGCGAGGTGGCGCGATCTCATCGCGCAGGAGACGTTCCGCCACCGCCCCGGACTGGGCTCCGCCGAACGCGCCGCCCTCTCCTACGAGTGGCTGCGTGTGGTGAACGACACCGTCCAGGGGGCCGAGCAGCTGGCCGACGACCCGGGGCTGTTGGCAGGGCTGCACGAGTGGGCGGCGATCGTGGACGGCGGCGGGGGCCTGTGCACGGTGGCGAGCATCCATTACAACCTCTTCCTCGGCAGCCTGCTCGACCACGAGGGCGCCGAGAGCCGGGACCTGTCCGACTACACGACCCTGCGGCGCACCGGCACGTTCCTGTGCACCGAGCTGGAGCACGGCAACGACGCCTCGGCCCTGCAGACCACCGCCGAACGGGACCCGGTCACGGGCGGGTTCGTACTCAACACCCCGCACGCGGGCGCCCAGAAGTTCATGCCCAACACCAGCATGACCGGCGGGCCCAAGAGCGCCGTGGTGGCGGCCCGGCTCCTCGTCGACGGCCGCGACGAGGGCGTCTTCCTGTTCCTGACGCCGCTGAGCGACGAGCGGGGCCTGCTGCCGGGCGTACGGGTGCGCCGGCTGCCCCTGCGCTCCGGCGCACCGGTGGACCACTGCCTGACCGCGTTCGACCACGTACTGCTCCCGCGCGACGCCCTGCTGGAGTCCGCGCACGGCCGTCTGGACGCCGACGGCCGCCTCCACAGCAGCCTCGGCAACCGGCGCAAGCGGTTCCTGCAGTCCATCGGCCGGGTCACGATGGGCAAGCTGTGCATGAGCGGTGCCGCCGTCGGCGCTACCCGGGCCGCTCTCGCCATAGCCGTCCGCTACGGCGACCAGCGGCAGGTCAGCGGCCCGCGGGCGGGTCAGCGCATCCCGGTCAACGCCCACCGCTCGCACCACGGACGGCTCCTGAAGGGCCTCGCCACGGCCTACGCCATGACCTTCCTGCACCGCTCGGTGCTCGCGCAGTGGGCCGAGCAGCACGCCGGCCGTGACACCGGGCGGCGGGCGGAGACCGAGCGCCTGATCGCCGTCGCCAAGAGCTGGATCACCTGGCAGGCACGGGACATCACCATCGAGTGCCGGGAACGCTGCGGCGCGCAGGGCCTGTTCGCAGTCAACGGCCTGTCCGAGTTCCCGCAGTACGTCGAGGGCACCATCACCGCCGAGGGCGACAACCTGGTGATCTGGGTGAAGGCCGCCGCCGAGATGCTCTTCGAGCACCAGCCGCCCCGGACGGCCCCCGACTCCCCTGGCCCAGTGGCCCGGTTGACGGATCCCCGGCATGTGCGCGGGCTGCTGGCCGGGGCCGAGGTCATCTGGCAGGACCGGGCGCGCGCGGCGCTGCGCCGGGGCCCTTCCGGGGATCCGGTGGAACGGTGGAACGGCGCCTCCTCCGCCGCCCTGGAGATGGTGTCGGTGCACGCCCGGCTACGGGCGGCCGACGCCTTCCTGGAGGCGGCCGCCCGGGCGGCGGACCCCGAGGCCCGTGACCTCCTGGAGAGGCTCTGCCTGCTGTTCCTGCTGGAGCAGCTCGGCGAGCACACCGGTGATCTGCTGGCCGACGGCCATCTCTCCCGCGAGCAGGTCCGCGCCCTGCCCCAGCTCCTGGACGACGTGCTGCGCGACCTCGCCCCGCACATGACGGACCTGGTCGCGGCGTTCGACCTGCCCGCCGCGTACCTCGACGGGATCCCGCTGGCCAACTCGGGCCGTGTCTCGCTCGCGGACTACGCCACCGCGGCCGAGTAGCAGGCGGGTTGCGACGGCCGGCCGCTCACGGGGTGCCCTGCGGCCGCCACTGCCCGCCCGGACCATGGCGAGTTGTCGCCATTGCCGTGTTCGCCTGCCCATGACACGTTCGGACGGCCCCGGCCGGGCGGGCCGGGAACCGACGGGAGGGGTCGACGGATGGCACGAGAAGGCAGACATACCGGCCGCACGGTACTGACCGCGGCGCTCACCGTGGCGACGGCACTGATCGCCGTGGCCGTGGCGGAACCCTGCGCGGCCGCGAGGGGCGGCGCGCCCGCGGCCGCGGGGATGAGGGCGGGCCCACTCGCCGACCCCACGCCCGAGGAACAGGAGCACCTCAGAGAGGTGGCCGGTGCGATCTGGACCCCGGAGCTGGCGGCCGGCTGGAACATGAACGCCGACGTGGCAGACGTCCTGTCGACGGCCACCGGGGAGATCCTCAAGTGCAGCGAGGCGTTCGCACTCGTCCCGCGCCCGCCGGGCTTCGTGCCGGGCATCGGCCACCTGGTCGGACACTGGAAGAATCTGCGCGACTACTTCCTGGTCGTGAAGGACAACCGGACCTACCGCGCCTGCGTCGTGACCGCGGCCGTCAACTACCGTTCGGCCGTGGAGATGGCCTCCATGGGCATCTGACCCGGAGCCGGGTCAGGGCCTTGCGAGGCCGTCGATCCAGGACTGGAGCCGGCTGCCCTGATCGGCCATCAGGCCGGGGTCGCGCAGGGTGTTGGTGAGGACCGACATGCCCTGGTAGGCCGCGACCAGCTCGATGGCGAGGGCGCGGGCGTCGGACCGGCCCAGCTCGGCGAACTGCCGCTCGACCCAGTCGAGCAGAGCCTTCATGACCTGGGCGGCGGCCTCGTCCAGGCCGTCGTCACGCTTGTCGAGTTCGGTGGCCAGCGTGCCGAAGGGGCAGCCGAAGCGGGCCGCGGTCTCGCGCTGCTCCACCCAGCCGTCGATCAGCGTCTTCAGCCGGGTGGCCGCGTCGGGGAGTGCGTCCAGGCGGGCGGTGAGCGCGGTGAGCCGGTCGCAGTGGGCGTCCACCGCCGCCTCGACCAGCTGGTCCTTGGTCTTGAAGTAGTAGTAGACGTTGCCGAGGGGGACATCGCCGGCCCGCGCGACGTCCGCGAGCGTGGTCTTCTCCACGCCCTGCTGGTGGAAGACCTGGACGGCGGCTTCGACCAGGCGTTCGCGCTTGCCGCCCCGGCGGGAACGGGCGGCGGCTCCGGCCGCCGCACCGGATGTTGAGTCAGTCACCTGACTAAGAATAGACAAAGCCGGCTGCCGCGACTAACGTGGCGACTTAGTTAGTCAGCTAACTCAATCCGAGGGGTGGACGTAATGATCGTGGTGACGGGTGGTTCGGGGAATGTCGGGCGGGCGCTGGTCGCGAAGCTTGCGGAGGAGGGCGAGGCCGTGACGGCAGTGGCCCGGCGCATCACCCCCGGGGACGTCCCGCCGGGAGTGCGGGCCGTCGCCGCCGACCTCGGGCAGCCGGCCGCTCTCGGGCCTGCGCTGGAAGGGGCCGCGGCGCTGTTCCTGCTGGTGGCCGGTGACGATCCGGAAGGGATCCTGAAGCAGGCCGCCGCGGCCGGCGTGGCGAAGGTGGTCCTGCTGTCCTCGCAGGGCGTGGGCACCCGGCCACAGGGCTACGCGCACGCCGCCGCCTTCGAGGCCGCCCTCGCCGCCTCGGGGCTGCCCTTCACTGTGCTGCGCTCGGGCGGCATGGCCTCCAACGTGCTCGCCTGGGCGGATTCCGTCCGGCGCCGCCGCACCGCGGCGGCGCCCTTCGCCGACGTGGCCCTGCCGTTCATCGACCCGGACGACGTCGCCGCGGTCGCCGCCGCCGTGCTGCGCCAGGACGGGCACGACGGCGTCACCTACACCCTGACCGGCCCCGTGGCCACCACCCCCCGGCAGCGGGCCGCAGGAATCGCACACGCCCTGGGTGAGCCGGTGGCCTTCGTGGAGCAGAGCCGTGAGGAGGCCCGGGAACAGATGGCACAGTTCATGCCGGGCCCGGTGGTGGCGGGGACCCTCTCCATCCTCGGCGAGCCGACCGCTGAGGAGCAGGCCGTCAGCGCGGACGTGGAGCGGATCCTGGGCCGCCCCGCGACCCCCTTCGCCGCCTGGGCGGCCCGCAACGCGCCGGCGTTCCGCTGAGGCCGTCCGGGGTCAGGGTGCGGACCCGCCGGGAACGCCTCGCCCGGCTCGCCGACCACGGCCCTTGGCTCCGTAGCCGGGGCCGGGGCTGGAGCCGGGGCCGGGGCTGGAGCCGGGGCCGGGGCCGGGGCTGGAGCCGGGGCCGGGGCTGGAGCCGGGGCTGGAGCCGGGGCCGGGGCCCGGACGTCACGGGATCTCTTGCTCGGCCCAGATGATCTTTCCCTCGGCCGTGTGGCGGGCGCCCCAGTGGTGGGCGAGCTGGGCGACCAGGAACAGGCCCCGGCCGCCCTCGTCCATGCTGCGGGCGTGTCTCATGCGCGGGGCGGTGCTGCTGGCGTCCGCGACCTCGCAGGTCAGGCGGGTGTCACGGAGCAGCCGCAGCCGGATGGGCGGGTCGGCGTAGCGGATCGCGTTGGTGACCAGTTCGCTGACGATGAGTTCCGTCGTCATGGTCAGCTCCTCAAGGCCCCAGTCCGCCAGCCGACGGGTGGCCTCGGCCCTGGCGTGCCCGACGGCGGCCGGGTCGGCGGGCACCTCCCACTGGGCGACCTGGTCCTCGCTCAGGGCATGGGCGCGCGCCAGCAGCAGGGCGATGTCGTCGGGCTGCGGCGTCGGCACCAGCTCCTGGACGGCGGAGGTGCACAGGATGCCGAGGTCGGTTCCGGTCCGGGCCAGCACCGCGCCGAGGCGGGCCATGCCCGACTCGACGTCCTGGTCGGCTCCCTCGATCAGGCCGTTGGTGTAGAGACCGACGAGGCTGTTCTCGGCCAGCTCGATCTCGGTGACCTCGAAGGCCATGCCGCCCAGACCGAGCGGGGGGCCGGCCGGAATCTCCGGGAAGTAGGCGTGTCCGTCCGGTACGACGACGACGGGCGGCGGATGTCCGGCCCGGGCCATCGTGCACCGGCGGGTGACCGGGTCGTACACGGCGTACAGGCAGGTCGCTCCGACGAAGGTCGCCGTGCTCCTGGTGGCCGCGTCGCGGCCGGCCTCCTCGTCGCTCAGCCGCAGCACGAGGTCGTCGAGTCGGGCGAGCAGGTCGTCGGGGGCCATCTCCATGGCGGCGAGGGTCTGCACCGCCGTACGCAGCCGGCCCATGCTCGCCGCGGCGGAGATGCCGTGGCCGACCACGTCCCCGACTACCAGGCCCACGCGGGCGCCGGACAGGGGGATCACGTCGAACCAGTCGCCGCCCACCCCACCGGTCGGGTCCGCCGGCAGGTAGGAGGAGGCCACCTCCAGCGCCGTTCCGCCGGTCAGGGCGTGCGGAAGCAGGCTGCGCTGCAGGGTGACCGCCGCGGTGTGTTCCCGGGTGTACCGGCGGGCGTTGTCGACGCACACCGCCGCTCGTGCCACCAGCTCCTGGGCCAGCAGGACGTCGTCGGGCCCGAACGGGACCGGGTTGAGCGAGCGCGCGAACGTGGTGAGACCGAGCGCCGTATGACGGGCCCGCATCGGCGCACAAATGAGGGAGTGGATGCCGAACTCACGTATCCGGGCCGCCCGTTCGGGCTGTTCGGCCACCCAGAGTCCGTCGGACGGGTCGACGACCGGGATCAGGACCGGATCACCGTCGACGAGCAGGTTCGCGTCGCTGGGCGGAGGCAGGAAGTCCACCTCTTCGCCGACCTGCGCCACCGCCTCCGGGCAGCCCTCGCGCACCGACCGCAGGCCCGCACGGCGCATCGCAGGCCGCGCGGGGGCCGGCCCCGCGTCGCTCAGCCAGGCTCCGTGCCCCTCGGTGCTGAGCACGTGCTCCAGCAGGTCGACGACGACGAAGTCCGCGAAACGGGGGACCGCGAAGTCGGCCAGTTCCTGCGCGGTCCGCATCACGTCGAGGGTTCTGCCGACGCTGGTGCCGGCTTCGTTGACCAGCGACAGGAGCTGGCGGGTGGTCCAGCGCTCGGTGACGTCCTGGACCATGTAGCAGACCCCGGTGATCGAGTCCGCCCCGTCCACCAGAGGGAAGAACGAGGTGGAGTAGGCGTGCCGACGGTGCGGGTCGGCCCAGCTCCATCCGAGGTACTCGTAGTCGGTCACCGGCTCCCCCGTGACCAGCACCTTGCGCATCAGCCCCTCGATGGTCTCCGCCTGCAGGCCGGGCAGCAGCTCGCTCAGCCGGTGCCCCAGCCGCTGGTCCCGAGGCACACCGCCGAACCGTTCCAGCGTGTCGTTCAGCCATACATAGCGCAGTTCCAGATCCATCACGGCCATGCCGACCGGTGAGCGGGTCAGGAATCCGTCCAACACGGACTGGCCCACCGTCCACTGCCGCCGCTGCTCCCGCGCCGAGAGCAGAAAGCACTCCTTCCCACCGATACGGAAGGCGGCCGAGACCCGGAGATCGATGTCGATGGAGTGGCCGTCCCGGTGCCGTACGGGGATCAGACCGCTCCATCCCATGCCGGCCCTGCAGCGGTCCGCGATGCCGACGGCGCGCGCCGAATCCTCGGGCATGGCCAGCAGACGCCCGGCGGAACGGCCGACGACCTCCGGCGCGCGGTAGCCGAGCAGTGCTTCGGCGGCCCGGGTCCAGCCGACCAGGACGCCGTCCGCCGAGAGCACCGCCGTCGCATCGGTGGACGCGTCGAAGAGATCGCCCGTCCCGACCGACGTGGAGGCGTCGACACCCTCTCGCCCAGGTTCCATCCGCTCCATCCTCTGTCCCCACCATGTTCCTTCCTGTCCGTCCGATGCGCACGGGCCGGGTGGCGCGCCGCCCGGGCCACAGCCCTGGGGTTGGGCCAGACGGAGCGCCGGGGGCAGCATGGAGGTACCGGTCATCTGCGCTCGGGCGCGGCCGCACCCGCTAGGCCGGCCGACCGGCCGGTGGAGGTGGATCTCGGATGGCAGTGGAATCCTTCCGCGACGGCGACGACCACGGCGCCCCGCGGCCCCGGCCGACCGGCCTGCTGGACATGCTCAGCGTGGCCGCGGTGGCCCTGGACACCGACGGGCGCATCGTCTTCTGGACCCCACAGGCCGAGGAGCTGTTCGGCTACACCGCGGACGACGTCCTCGGCAAGGACGCGGCGCAGCTGCTCATCCGCCCCGAGCACCTGCAGGCCGTGGTGAGTCTGTTCACCGAAGTGCTGGAGACCGGCCGCGGCTGGGCGGGCGCCTTCCCGGTCCGGCTCAAGGACGGCAGCAGCCGCCTGACGGAATTCCGCACGATGCGCCTGCTGGACGACCTGGGCGACGTCTACGCGCTGGGCATCGCGGCCGACCACACCCTGCTCCAGCGGGTCGAGACCGACCTCGCCCTGTGCGAGCGGCTGATCAACCAGTCCCCCATCGGCCTGGCCCTGCTCGATCCCGAGCTGTGTTACCTCCTGGTCAATCCGGCGCTGGAGCGGATCGACGGCATTCCCGCCGAGGACCACATCGGCCGTCATCTGCGGGAGACGCTGCCCTTCCCCGACGTGAACACCGTGGAGTCCGCGCTGCGTCAGGTGCTCGCCACCGGCATACCCCTGCTCGACCAGTACCACGTGGGCCGTCCCCCGGCGGACCCCGACCACGAGCACGCCTGGTCGCTGTCCTTCTACCGTCTGGAGGACCCCGGCGGGCGGGTCCTCGGCGCGGCCGCCTCCGTCGTCGACGTCACCGAGCGCCACCACGCGGCCGCCGAGGCCGACCGGGCCCGGCGTCGCCTGGCCCTCATCGCCGAGGCCTCCGCCCGGGTCGGCACCACCCTGGAAGTGGAGCAGACCGCGCACGAACTGGCCGACATCTGCACCCCGGTGCTCGCGGACGTGGTCGCGGTGGACGTGCTCGACGCCGCACTGGCGTGCCGCCGGGTCCGTCAGCCGGACAACGGCCCGGAGCTGTTCCGCGCCCTCGCCCTCAAGGCGGCCCACCCGACCGTGGCGCTGCGCGCCGCCGACCCGCCCGGCGACCTCGCCGCCTACGACGGTGACCGTCTGGTCACCCTGTGCGTGCACACGGGCCGCCCGGTCCTCGTCCGCCATGTCGGCGACCAGGACCTGCCGCGCATCGCACGCAGCGCCGAGGCCGGCGCACTCCTCGCCCAGGCCGGCGTCCACTCCTATCTCGCCGTGCCGCTGATCGCCCACGGCGAGGTGCTCGGCGCCCTCGACCTCAAACGCACCCGCAACCCGCAGCCGTTCGACGAGGACGACGTGGTCCTGGCCGCGGAGCTGGCCGGCCGCGCCGCCGTGGCCATCGACAACGCCCGCTGGTTCCAGAGCGTGCGCAACACCGCCCTCACCCTCCAGCGCAGCCTGCTGCCCGACCACTCGCCGCACCACACGGGCCTGGAACTCGCCTCCCGCTACCAGCCCGCCCAGGCCACCAGCGAAGTGGGCGGCGACTGGTACGACGTCATCCCCCTCTCCGAGGACAAGACCGCCCTGGTGGTCGGCGACGTCATGGGCAACGGCATCGACGCGGCCGCCACCATGGGGCGGCTGCGCACCGCCACCTGTGCCTACGCGGACCTGGACCTCGCCCCGGGCGCGGTGCTCCAGCATCTCGACAAGATCACCTGCGATCTGGAGCACTACATCGTCACCTGCATCTACGCGGTCTACGACCCCCGCACGAAACAGTGCACCATCGCCAACGCGGGACACATGCCGCCCGCCCTCGCGCGGCCCGGCCGGCCGGCCTCGTTCCTGGACCTGCCGACCGGGGCGCCGCTCGGTGTCGGCGGCATCCCGTTCGAGACCACCACGGCCGATCTGTTCTCGGGCGACCTGATGGTCTTCTACACCGACGGCCTCGTGGAGACCCGGCAGCACCCCATCGACGACCGCCTGAACGTCCTCCTCGGGTTCCTCGGCGAGCCCGGTCGCCCGCTCGAGGAGACCTGCGACCTGCTGCTGCACGGACTGCGCCATCCCGACGACCACGACGACGTGGCCCTGCTCGTCGCCCGTGCCCTGTAGGCCGTAGGCACTCCCCATCCGCTTGGTGGGGGTCGCCGGTCGGTGCGACGCTGGGTGGGAGAGGTGTCCGAGGAGCGGAACCCTGGAGGGCCGATGGGACGTGACGTCCCGGCGCTCGTCTTCACCCGCGAGGACCGCCGCCGGTACCGGATCAAGATGCAGGAGTGCCTGGAGGCGTTCGCGCAGATGCTGCGCGAGTCGCAGTTCGAGGCCGAACGGCCGCAGGTCGGGCTGGAGATCGAGCTGAATCTGGTCGACGGCGAGGCCGAGCCGGCCATGCGCAACAGCGATGTGCTGGAGGCGATCGCGGATCCCGCGTGGTCCACGGAACTGGGCCGGTTCAACCTCGAGATCAACGTTCCGCCGCGCCGGCTGACCGCGGGCGGTCCCGACGCCTGGGAGTCCGAGATCCGCGCGGCGCTGAATCACGCGGACGAGCGGACCAGGTCGGTGGGGGCCCGCCTGGTCATGATCGGCATTCTGCCCACCCTGCGCCAGGAGGCCATCGGCGAGGAGACGCTGTCGGAGAATCCGCGCTACCGGCTGATCAACGACCAGATCTTCGCCGCCCGGGGCGAGGACCTGCGCATCGAGGTGGACGGTGTCGACCGGCTGCGGACCTACGCGGACACCATCACCCCGGAGGCCGCCTGCACCAGCACGCAGTTCCACCTTCAGGTCTCCCCGGAGAACTTCGCTCCCTACTGGAACGCGGCGCAGGCGATCGCCGGGGTCCAGGTGGCGCTGTCGGCCAACTCGCCGTTCCTGTTCGGCAAGGAGCTGTGGCACGAGACCCGCATCCCGCTGTTCGAGCAGGCGACCGACACCCGGCCGGAGGAGATCAAGGTTCAGGGGGTACGGCCCCGGGTGTGGTTCGGCGAGCGATGGATCAACAGCGTCTTCGATCTCTTCGAGGAGAACCTGCGCTACTTCCCGGCCCTCCTGCCCCTGTGCGACGACCAGGACCCGGCGGAGACGCTGGACCGCGGCGACATCCCCGAACTCGCCGAACTCACCCTGCACAACGGCACGATCTACCGCTGGAACCGGCCGGTGTACGCCGTCGCCCAGGACAGACCGCACGTCCGGGTGGAGAACCGGGTGCTGCCCGCCGGGCCGACCGTCGCCGACACCCTCGCCAACGGCGCCTTCTACTACGGGCTCACCCGGGCCCTGGTCGAGGAGGACCGGCCGGTGTGGTCGCGGATGTCCTTCGCCGCTGCCGAGGAGAACCTCCACACGGCGGCGCGGCACGGGATCGAGGCGGCGTTGTACTGGCCGGGCATGGGCGAGGTGCCGGTGCCCGAACTCGTCCTGCGGCGTCTGCTCCCCCTGGCCCATCGCGGCCTCGAGCACTCCGGCATGGACGCAGCCTGGCGGGAGCCGCTGCTCGGCATCATCGAGCAGCGCTGTGTCACCGCGCGCAACGGGGCCGTGTGGCAGAAGGAGATGGTCCACCGCCTGGAGGCCTCCACCCGGGCCGGCCGGCACGAGTGCCTGCGGCGGATGACACAGCTGTACATCGACTACATGCACCTGAACGCGCCGGTGCACACGTGGCCGGTCGACTGACCGCGTATTCCCGGATGCCCGACAGAACGATCACCGGGTACGCTCCCTGGGCATTTGCCGGGGGAACAGCAGAGGTGGGGGCATGGCCGACGAATCCGCGTCCGAGCAGAACCGAAGACCGGGGGTCCAGGCACTGGCGGCGGTGGTCGTCTTCGGCGGGTTGCTGGGAATTCTGTGGGCGCAGGACACATGGCAGGGCTCCTCGGACCGGGGACCGGCCGCCTGCTCCGACGACCACCACAGGGCCGCCGGCCCCCATGTGTCCGCGGCGCGGCTGTGTACGGCGCTCAACCGAGGGGACCTGCCCGCGCTCCTCGGGACCCCCACCGAGCAGGCCGAGACCGCCTACGGGTCCGAGAGTTCGGTCAAGGACGCCGACGGCACCGAGACCCCCTCGCCGCAGGCGGAGGTCTCGTTGAAGACGTACTCCGTGAAGCTGTGGGCGTCGGACGACGATCTGCGGGTCGGCGAGATGTCCGGACTCCTCGGCAGGTCGGCGGAGTCGAGGACGGTCCTCGGCCACCCCGCCGTGCTCTACTCGGACCACACCATCGCCATCGGCTTCAACCTCGGCGGCGGCAAGGTCGACACGAGCACCGGCGGCATCGCCCGTCATCTGCTGGTCGCCCGGGACGCCAAGGACGGGGGCGGTTCGTTCGAGGTCGCCCTCTGGCGCCAGGACGACGTACCGCCCGACGACGCGGCGCTGTTGCGTGTGGCCGAGCGGGTCCTGCCGACGGTCCCCGGCTGGAGCGGCGGCTGAGACCGGACCGGCTCCGTGCCCGGCTGCGGACGCTCTCCCGAGCGGAAAGAGGACGCTGCCTGTGCGTCAGCACGCGGTAGCACATAGCGTGCTGCCATGCGTGTCGACTACCCACCGGCAACCGTGGACCCGAGGTCGTTCTACCAGCTGCTGACTGCCGTGGTGGTGCCGCGGCCGATCGCCTGGGTGTCGACCCTGGCCGCGGACGGCGAGACGGCCAACCTGGCGCCTGCGATGTTCTGAGGAAAGCGATGACGATCTGGCTGGCACGCCAACGCGCATACAGGATGGTCGGCAAGGTGGTCGACTTGCCGCCGGCTGGGCATCCAGATTGCGGGGGGGGACACCTCCGATAGCCAACGCGCCACCACCCGCGTTGCCTCCACGTATGTTGCGGGCGTGCTGTCGACGCGTTGTCGGAACGTCGCGCGAATTGAGAGGCACCGGACGCGGACGACCCGGCGGTGGAGCTCACGGCCTTGCTAGACCGGGCCGGGTTGTTCGCCGAAGCCACCCGCAACACCTACGTCCTGACCCGGGAAGCAGCAAGGCCCAAGGAGTCCTCGCTGCCCTCCGCGCCCCTGGCCGATACGCCCGACATCGACTTCAGCTTCAGTGAACTGAAGTATCTGTTCGAGTGCCTGTACCAGTTCAAGCTGCGCTTCCCGTACGGCTTCGACTCGCCGTTGCAGCAGGAGCTCGGTTACGGCATATCGCTCCAGCCACCGTCCGCACCCAGCCCTGGCACCAGACGGGCCAAGCTCGGCCAGCCCTTCACCCGATGGTCGATCCGCACCTTCTGATCTACCTGCCCGGTGTGCACGGCCGGGTCATCCGCGTTGGCCGCGAGACCTTACGCTGCCTACTCGCCCGCCGTGGCGTCACTTTCCAGCGCACCAAGACGTGGAAGGAGTCCCCCGATCTCGAGCGTGACGCCAAACTCAACCGCATCGAGCACGTCCTGGACCGCTCTCCAGACCGGATCTTCGCGTTCGACGAGTTTCAGCCCGCTCGGCATCCGCCCCACCGCGGGCTGGGGCTGGGCCGGACAAGGGCGCCTCGACCGATTGCCGGCCGCCTACCACCGCACTCATGGAGTCCGCTACTTCCACGGCCGCTACTCGGTCGGCGACGACACCCTGTGGGGCGTGAACCACCGGCAAGATGCATGGATGCCCCGCATGCGTAATTCGCCGCAGGCGAGAGTAGTCGTATCCCTTGTCGCCGTGGAGTTTGGCCGGGCGTCGTCTGCGGGGTCCGCGTCAAAAGCGGATGGGCGGTATCCCGCGGACGAGGGGCTCGAGGGCCTGGCTGTCGTGCAGGTTGGCGCCGGAGATGCCGATCGAGAGGGGCAGCCCGTTCCGGCCGGCGATGAGGTGGATTTTCGATCCGCCCTTACCACGGTCGGTCGGATTCGGTCCCGTCAGTGTCCCCCTTTGACCGCGCGGACGCTGACGGAGTCAATCGCGCACCGCGACCAGTCCAACTCGCCCCGACCACCCACTTCGTCGAGCACCAGGCGATGGAGCTTGGCCCACACACGAGCCTCGGACCACTCGGTGAATCGCCTGAACGCGGTCACCCCAGACGGACCGAACCCGGGAGGGAGCTGGTTCCACGTGCAGCCTGACGTGGCCACGAACACGATGGCGGCCAAGACCTCGCGATCTCCGTGGCTTCGACGCCGACCACCACCCTGCGGGCGGGTCGGCGCCGGCGGCGCAACCCGCTGGAACAACTCCCACAAACGGTTCGGCACCAACCGCTCGACAAGCTCACTCGCCATCCCGCCAGCATCCCGCAAGATCACACCAAATGAAAATGGCCTGTTACACCGGCCGCCGGGTGTACGGCAGCGGTTGGCGGTATGTAGCTCTCGCCGCCTACCACTCATGGCTCGCCGAACTGGAAGCCCGCCTGGCCGCTGCCTTGGCACACGACGATCTCTGACCTCCGGCACCGGCTGGCCCGTGCCGGTTCGGCGGGATGTGCCGCGCAGCGTTGCTGCATCGAAACTGCGGGGTGTCTCACACGGCCTGAGAAGTCAACCGAGCTGCACTTCGTTCCGGCTGGATGGTCAGCAGGGTCGAAGGTCCGCAGCTGCCTGGGGATCTAGGCGATCAAGGCCACCGCCATGGCGATCAGACCGACCGCGATCAGCACCACCACCAGCATGATCAGGGCGAGTGGCATCGGTCTTCCGGGGACGCCGCCAAGCGAAGACGAGCGAGACCTCCTCCTCGCTATGCCTCCCTTGTTGCGGCGGAGGTGAGGACAGTGAAGACGGGCCGGGCGGCGGCGATATCTTAAAGTCGACTTGATGGCACCCGCCGACTGTGACAATGGGAATAGCGGGGATTCGCTGGCGAAGGTGCTCGGGAAGTGAGGAAGGTCGCTCGGCTGGCAGCGGGCGCCGAGTCTCTCCGGTTCCTAATCCGTGTCCCTCCGGTAGCAGCTTGAAGAGCTGCCGGACGAGGCGAACTTGGGCAGGTCGTTGCGGAAGAATCGGATTGTCTGATCCGGCGGCTGTGGATTCTGCAGTTCATTGACGGCCGCCTTCGAAATGATCAGGCAGAACCTTTCAATCAAAGGAGTGTTGCCTCCGGAACGGAGCACCTCAAGGGAGCCTTCGAATTGGCCCGCCTGGTACATCCAGTTGTCGGCGCGGAACTCGAATGACGGCTGTTGAGGTCTATCTTGGCTGACGATAAATGGGGCAGGGTCGCTACCCCAATGGTTATTGACTGTATCCGTAGCCGGATCGTAATGCCATGCGACGCTCTCTCTCCAATAAAAGATCGGCCGCTTCGAATGAGAGATTGCGCCAGTAGGGGTGAGCCTTAGGTGCGCGTCACGGATTAATTCGACGTTCTCGCTCTTGGACCTGGTGGACAGCGTGGGCTGCACGTAGAATCGGACATCATTGCCGACCTTTTCGAGGCGAAAGAGGTGAGGTAGCGCCACATCGAGCTTTGGTTGACGCTGCAGCACGGCGAAATTGTAGAGCGAAATGGCCAGGGCGACGACAGCCGCAGCCGTAGCAGACCACTTATGCACGGCCTCGAATCGTTGCCTCCCACGAGGCCTCGCCGACCTCTCCCCAGCATCTCCCATTCCCCTACTCTGCCCGGAGGGTGCAGTCTCCTGCCTGCTGTGTTACTCCGTATGGTCAGCGAAATTGACGTACGATCACGGATTCACTCCGTACAAGAGCGAATAGGCTGACCAGCAGATCTCAGTACTGTGGCCTGTCGGCCGTCGGGTGGCCATCGGCTGTGAGACCCGGCCAGGGGTACTGAGATCCCGCATAGGGTGGATGTACGCTCTCGCTGCTCGTGCCGCAGACTGTTCTCGCTCACCAACAGTTCTTCCGCGGTCTCAGGTCGGCGGCACAGTTGCTCAGTCTCACGAACGTGGCATGTCCGCGCGGACCTCACGAGCGTGGATTTTCCCGTGTGGGGCCGCGTGGGCGGCCGACGAAGGTCGCATCGCCCGTAGTGGGTTACGACTCCTCACCGGTGGATTTGGTGGCCGCAGGACGTTCGGTGGGCCGGGGAGCGGTCATGTCGAGCAGGAGCAGGGCGTCGTGGTCGGGGCTGCCGGGTTCGGCGGTGTAGACGCCGATGCGTTGGCCGGGGGTGCCTTCGACGTGCAGTGATTGCGAGGTGAGGGTGAGCGTTCCGACCTGCGGGTGCTGGAAGACCTTCTGGGCAGGCTTGCGGCCGGTGACCTCGTAGCGCTCCCACAGGCCCGCGAAGTCCGGGCTTTTGAGGAGGAGTTCGCCGACGAGGTTGGTGAGGTCGGGGGCGTCGGGGGCAGTGCCCGCGACGGCGCGCAGCCGGGCGACGCAGCCGGTGATCTGGCGGTCCCAGTCCGGGAACAGGTCACGCGCGGCCGGGTGGAGGAAGAGGTAGCGGGCGAGGTTGCGGTGCTTGGCCGGCCAGTCGTCCAGGCCCGTGTACAGGGCGAGGCCGCCGGGGTTCCAGGCGAGCAGGTCCATGCTGCGGCTGATCACGTAGGCGGGGTTCGGGCGCAGCGACTCCAGCAGCAGCTTCAGGTGGGGGCGCACGGTGCGGCTGGGCGCGGGCGGTGGTTCGGACACGTAGCGGGCGGCGCGAGCGGCGAGCTCGCGAAGGTGCTGGTGTTCCTGGTCGTCCATGTGCATGGCGCGGGCGAGCGAGTCGAGGACGGCGGGGCTGGGGCGGGTCTCTTTGCCGCGTTCCAGGCGTACGTAGTAGTCGATGCTGATGCCGGCGAGGGTGGCCAGCTCCTCGCGGCGCAGCCCGGGGGTACGGCGGATGCCGGCGCCGACGGTGAGGCCGACGTGTTCGGGGCTGGTCTGGGTGCGGCGGGCGCGCAGGTAGCGGCCCAGCTCGGCGCCCTCGCTGTGCGCGCTCTGGGATGCCATGACTCCAGTCTCACCCGCCGGGCACCCGCGGCGCGGCCGGGAGGGGGGTCCTGTCATTACCCCCGAAGAGCCCGCCCTGCCACGCCGGAGCGATCCGGGCGAAGGTGAATGAGGAAGACACCGGCCCCTCGCCGCCGCCCAGGCTCCAACTGAAACGACCTGCAGGGCCGGACGACATGGGAGACCGGGCAACACCATGGATCGGAAGAGGGCGAGATGCGGTACATCAAGCTGCGTGACCTGGAGGTTTCACGGATCGGGCTGGGCGCGATGGGCATGTCCCACGGCTACACCGGCTCGGGCACCGATGACGCGGAGTCGATCAGGACCGTGCATCGGGCACTGGAGCTGGGCGTCACGCTCATCGACACCGCCGAGATCTACGGCCCCTACACCAACGAGGACCTGCTCGGACGGGCGCTGAAGGGACGCCGGGACCAGGTGGTGCTGGCCACCAAGTTCGGCCTGGTCTCCCACAGCGGCGACGGCGCGTGGAACCTGGACTCCAGCCCGGCCAACATCCGCACGGCCGTCGAGGGCTCCCTAAAGCGGCTGGGCACCGACCACATCGACCTGTACTACCAGCATCGAGTGGACCAGAACACGCCGATCGAGGAGACCGCTGGCGCCGTGGGCGAGCTGATCGCCGAGGGCAAGGTCCGCGCCTTCGGCCTATCCGAGGCCGGCCCGGACACGATCCGCCGCGCCCACGCCGTCCAGCCCGTCACCGCGGTCCAGTCCGAATACTCCCTGTGGACCCGCGGCATCGAGGAGCGCGTCCTGCCCGTCCTGCGGGAGCTGAACATCGGCCTCGTCCCGTTCTCCCCGCTCGGACGCGGCTTCCTCACCGGCACCGTCCGTTCCACCGACCAGTTCGACGAAGACGACTTCCGCCGCAACAACCCGCGCTTCACTGGCGAGAACTTTAAGCGCAACCTCGCGCTCGCCGACGAGGTCAAGGCTCTGGCCACCGAGGTCGGCGCGACACCGGCGCAGGTCGCACTGGCCTGGCTGCTCGCCCAGGGCGATGACATCACCCCGATCCCCGGCACCAAGCGCGTCAGCCGGGTCGAGGAGAACACCGCCGCCGACACAGTCACGCTGACCGCCGAGCAGCTCGACAAGCTCAGCAGCCTGCCGCCCGCCGCCGGCGACACCCACACCGCGGCCCAGGCGCAGATGCTCGAACGCTGATCCCGCCCCGGCTCGCTGCGCTTCGCGTGGCGCCACTTCTCCCTCGTTTGGAGTCACCCCTTTCATGCGTGCAGCAGTGATGTACGGAGCAGGCGACGTCCGCGTCGAGGACCGGCCCGACCCGAAGATCGCGAACCCCGCCGACGCTGTGGTCCGCGTCGTCGCCGCCTGCGTGTGCGGCAGCGACCTGTGGCCCTACCAGTCGATGCCCGCCGCCGACGCCGGCCGCCCCATGGGCCACGAGTTCCTCGGCGTCGTCGAGGAGACCGGCGCGGACGTGACCGGCTTGAAGACGGGCGACCTGGTCGTCGCCCCGTTCACCTACAGCGACAACACGTGCGACTACTGCGCCAAGGGCCTGCACATCTCGTGCCGCAGCGGCGGCCGGTACGGATTCGGCGGCGTCGACGGAGGGCAGGGCGAAGCCGTCCGCGTCCCGTACGCCGACGGCACCCTGGTCAAACTCCCGGTGGCCGCCGACTCCGCGCTGCTGCCGTCCCTGCTGGCGCTGTCGGACGTGATGACCACCGGCCATCACGGCGCGGTCACCGCCGGGGTGGGCCGCGGCGATGCGGTGCTCGTCGTCGGGGACGGCGCGGTCGGCCTGTGCGCGGTGATTGCCGCGCAGCGGCTCGGCGCCGAGCGAATCGTGCTCGCCGGCCGCCACGAATCCCGCACCGACCTCGGCCGCCACTTCGGTGCCACCGACGTCGTCGCCGCACGCGGCGAGGAAGGCGTCGCCCGCATCCGCGAACTGACCGGCGGCGTGGACAAGGTGATCGAAGCCGTCGGCACCCGCCAGGCCCTCGACACCGCCATCGGCGCGGTCGTCGACGGCGGCACCATCAGCCGCCTCGGCGTCCCCCAGTACGAGCAGGGCCCGATCGGCCCGGCGGAGTTCATGCGCAACATCACCCTGACCGGCGGCGCCAGCCCCGCCCGCGCGTACATCGAGCAGCTCCTGCCCGACGTCCTCGACGGCACCATCGCCCCCGGCCGCGTCTTCGACCAGATCTTCACCCTCGACCAGGCACCGGACGCCTACCGGGCGATGGCCGACCGCCAGGTCCTCAAGGCCCTCATCCGCCCCTGACCACCCACTCCCATCCGCACAGCGCGAAGGACACCCCGCTCATGCAGACCGTCACTCTCAACAACGGCGTCGAGATGCCGCTCCTCGGCTTCGGCGTCTACCAGATCCCCACCGAGGACACCGAGCGCGCGGTCTCCGACGCACTGGCCGCCGGCTACCGCCTGCTGGACACCGCCGCCGCCTACGGCAACGAAGAAGCCGTAGGCCGCGCCATCAAATCCAGCGGCATCGCCCGCGAGGACCTGTTCGTCACCACCAAGCTGTGGGTCCAGGACGCCCCCGCCGAGGACAACACCCGGCGCGCGTTCGAGACATCCCTGACCAAGCTGGGCCTGGACTACCTCGACCTGTACCTGATGCACCAGCCTTTCGGCGACGCGTACGGCCAGTGGCGCGCCATGGAAGCCCTCAACCGCGAGGGCGCGGCCAAGGCGATCGGCGTCGCCAACTTCTACCCCGACCGCCTGATCGACCTGATCGTCAACAACGAGATCACCCCGCAGGTCAACCAGATCGAGACCCACCCCTTCTTCCAGCGCGCCGACTACCAGGACCTCATGCGCGAGTACGGCGTGCAGATCCAGTCTTGGGGCGGCTTCGCCGAAGGCAAGAACGACCTGTTCACCCACCCGCTGCTGGCCGAGATCGGCACGGAGTACGGCAAGTCGGTCGCCCAGGTCGTACTGCGCTGGCTCACCCAGCGCGGCGTCGTCGCCATCCCCAAGTCCGTACGCGCCGAACGCATGGTCGAGAACATCGACGTCTTCGACTTCCAGCTCACCGACGAACAGATGGCACAGATCGCCACCCTCGACACCGGCAGCTCCCTGTTCTTCGACCACCACGACCCCGAGATCGTCACCTGGCTCGCGAGGCGCCGCCTGGACGCCTGACCCGAACCCGCCACCCCAGGGGCGAGCCGTTGCCCCCCCATGACGGCTGGTGGCTGAAGAGGCGCGCTGCTAGGAGACTGTCCAGGGGAGGTCTGCATCACGTCTGACGCATTCGAAGGAGTGAACAGGCTTGTCCCGTCTCATTAGATCTTGACGAGAGAGGGCCGCTGACCTGGGGGGTGACAGGTTGGGTTGCGACTCAGAGCGTGGAGGCCCGGGCTTCGGGGCGGGCTGAGCGCGGCGCCGGGTTCGCGTCTCATCGATCATGGCGAGACCGGTGGTTCCTGAGCTGGGCATTGTCAGGGTGGTGAGACGCCCTGCTCCAGGATTCGCAGTGAAGGTGGCAGTTTCCGGACCAGTCCCGGCCCGAGCTGGGTCTGAGCAACGCCAAAACGGCGTGCTGCCTCTGCAGGCAGTTGGGGGTGGTCGCGCCAGTGCGGGGAGGTGAACAGGCCGGTGAGCACGATGACTTCGGGGGGTGGCCACTTCGATCCGGGGCTCGGAGGGACGGTGGGGATCACCGAACGGGTCCTCGCCCAGCACTTCGAGTCGGCGGTTCCACCTCTGCCGAAGAGGCTCTCCGCGACTCAGTCGGGAATCTTGAGATCCGGGGTCACTTTCCTTGGCGCCACCACAGCGCAGTCGACCATTTCCATAAACTATGAATATAAAAATGCTATGCTTCGAGCATGAGTCGTCAAGACACCGCTCCTGGCGCGTCCGCCGCCATCGGGGCAGCCCTCTACGGCCTGGCCACCAGGGCCGCGAGACGCCTGCCCCGGGACATGAGCCTGACGTCCGCCGCCACCCTGGCCACCCTGGACCGGACCGGCCCGCGGCGCATCACCGATCTGGCCGCGGTCGAGGGCGTCACCCAGCCCGCGATGACCGCCCTGGTCCGGGTGATGGAGGAGTCCGGCCTGGTCGAGCGGCGGGGCGACGCGTCCGACAAGCGGGTCACGCTGGTGTGCCTGACCGAGGCCGGCGCCTCCTATGTCCGGACGCGGCGCCAGGCGGGCGTCCACGCGTTCGAGCGGTTGATCGGCGAGCTCACCGGCGACGAGGTCGAGGCGCTGGTGGCGGCCCTTCCGGCGCTGAAGCATCTGGCAGAGCTCGAAAGCCAGGACCGCGAAGGGCCGAAGCAGTGACCGGGCAGCCGGTCGGGAGGGTCGCGGTGAAGGCGTTCCCGGTGGCGCGTTCCGAGGCGCGGCTGCTGGTCCCCGCCCTGATGTTCATCGCTCTGGTCGTGGCGGCGGTCGCCAGCCTCGGGACGCCGCTCATCACCAGCGTGGCGACCTCGTTCCACGTCTCGCTCGGCAGCGCGCAGTGGACGCTGACCGTCGCGCTGCTCAGCGGCGCCGTCGCCACGCCGGTCCTGGGCCGGCTCGGAGCCGGCCCGCACCGGCGGGCCACGATCCTCGCCACGCTGGCGGTCGTCGTCGCCGGCAGCGCGCTCACCGTGCTGCCGCTGCCGTTCGCGTGGCTGCTGGCCGGCAGGGCGGCCCAGGGCGTCGGGCTCGGGCTGACGGCGCTGATGATGGGCGTGGCCCGGGACCACCTCCCCGAGGAGCGCAGCGCGGCCGTGATCGCCCTGATCTCGGTGGTCTCGATCATCGGGGCCGGCGTCGGCTACCCGCTGGCCGCACTGCTCGCCGAGCTCGGCGGGGTACGGGCCGCCTACGGCCTCGGCCTGGTCGTCACCGCCGCCGCCCTCCTGACCGCGTGGCGCTCCATGCCCGAAGCCCCCGAAGGCCGCTCCGCCCACGTGGACGTGGCAGGCGCGGTCGTCCTGGCCGCTGCGCTGCTCCTGGTGCTGTTCCTCGCCGGCGAACGGAATCTGTGGAGCCGGCACCTCGCCGTGGCGGCGGGCCTCGCCGTCGTCGCGGTGGTGCTGCTCTGCGTCTGGGCCGTCATCGAGCTGCGCAGCACGACGCCCCTGGTCGATGTGCGGGCGGTGCGGCACCCGGCGGTCGCCGGGGCGAACCTCGCCATGTTCGTCGGCGGGATCGGCATGTACCTCCTGCTCACGCTCATCACCCGGTACGCGCAGACGCCGCACGGCGCCGGCTACGGCTTCGGGCTGACGACCTTCGTCGCCGGGCTGGTCCTCATCCCGTTCTCGGTGCTGGGGTTCGTCGCCGGCAAGCTCACGCCGCGGGTCCGGACGCGGATCGCCGACCCCCTGCTCCTGGCCGGCAGCGCCGTCGTGGTCGGCGGCGGGTTCGCCCTGTTCGTGGCGGCCCGGTCGGACCTGGCCGAACTGTTCGCGGCGATGGGCGTGCTCGGCTTCGGCGTCGGCGGCTTCTCG
>NZ_JBFAET010000089.1:0-36255 GCF_040642095.1 Streptomyces sp. NPDC020362 | reverse complement strand
GCCCGCTTACAATTGCAGTTTTATCTCGACGTGGTCGACCCCGGCGATTGTTCTCCTTCCAATCTGGTGGGCCCGTCGGCCTCTGGCCGCCGTCGAGGGACCTCGACGGCTCCGAGAGGCCAGGACCCTCAACCCGGGCACCGGCATGCCCATGGGGAACCCGACCGATTCGCAAGGAAGATCCAAAAGTCTCGCAAAACACCTGCATCAGGGAATATCAGGCTAGTTCGAGCGTGGCCGGCGGCATGATCGACGGTCAGCGTCCCGCTGGGGAGTCGTGACCACAGGGGTGGGGAATTGACTGACCGCCGATCATGCAGATCGTGGTGAATTACCTGACCGTCGACACGGGGTCGTGCCCCAAGTAGCGGTGGGCCGCGTGAACGTCGTCGAATGCTCGGCGCAGGCGCCCGAGCACGCCGCGCGGGCGGCCGGGCTTGTCCAGGGCTGCCATGTGTCCTCGTTCCTCGAATCTGACGGTTCGGACATCAATGGCCGCTGAGCGAATCGAGCCAGCGCCGCAGGTGCGTGGCGGTCTCTGCCACCTGTTCCTCGACGATCGAGAAGTGATCCGCCTCGATGTACTCGGCCGGTCCACGGTGTTGCCAGTCGGGGACGGGGTCGACGTCTCCGAAGCTGCTCAGCGTCACGGTGGCCCGCAGATTCAGCGTCGGCGCGGCGATCGGCTCGGCCTCGCGCTCGGGATATATCCGCACATAGCTGCCCATGGAGACCAGGCTGTGGTCGTCGACGGGGGTCAGTGCGTTGTCCCGGGACAGGATCTGCCCCAGCGCGTCGGTGAGCACGAGGCGGTTGAGTTCGTGCTCTTCCGGGGAGTAGGTGTCGATCATCGCGACGCCCGCGAGCTCGCCGCCGTCGTCTTCGAGCCGCCGGGCGACCGCATGGGCGATCGCACCACCGGCCGAATAGCCGATGAGCGCCACCGGGCTTCGCTCGAGTTCCGATGCGACGGCCGCGGCGAGGCTCTCGATCGCCGCCGCCCATGTCGCCGGCAGGTCGTCGCTTGCGCGCATACCGGGCAGCCGCAACGCACTGACCTGCCGCTCGCCGCCCAGTTCGCGGGCCAGGCGGGCGAACTGGTGCGGGCCCGATCCCGGCAGGAACGAGGGGATGCAGATCAGTGCCGGTGCCGCGGCGCCGCGCGCCAGGAGCTGCGCAGCCGGGCGCTGTGCGGCGGCCTCGTCGGCGGGGTACGTGGTCATCAGAGCCGAGCTCGCGATCAGCAGGGGCATCGCCCCTGCCAGCTCACCGCGGCGATGCGCCGCCGACACCAGGTCGGTGATCGTGCCGCGCACGCCGGCCGGTGCCTGCTCGACCACGCCGGTGTCGGATTCCTCGATCAGCGATCGCACCAGTTTCGCCACATCGGCGGCGGTCGGGTGGTCGAAGATCAGCGTCGATGGCAACGTCAGCCCGGTCAGCTGTGCGAGCCGGTTCCGGAATTCGACGGCACCGAGGGAGTCGAAACCGAGCTCGGTGAACGGCGCGTGCGGGTCGATCGCGTCGCCGGACAGGTGGCCGAGGACCGCCGAGGCGGCGTTGCGCACCTCTCGCAGGACCACAGCGTCACGGTCGGCGTCGGGCAGTGTGGCCAGCTGCCGCGCAAGGCTGACACCGGCACTCGCGGCGGCCGGGGGAACCCGGATCATGCCGCGCAGTACCGCGGGCAGTGTGCCGCCGCGCGCCAGGTCGGTGAGCGCCGCCGTGTCCAGCAGTGCCGTCGTCGGTGTCGCCCGATCGGTCGCGAGTGCGTTGTCGAACAGCGCCATCCCGGAATCCGGGTCGATCGGGATCAGGCCCAGCCTGGCCCGGATCTGGCGGGCGTACTGCTCGGCACCGTCCCCGCCGAGTATCCCTGCCATGCCGACGGTCCACAGTCCCCAGGCCAGTGAGTGCGCGGGCAGGCCCGCGCTGCGCCGCAGGCGTGCCAGCGCGTCCAGCACGCTGTTCGCGGCGGCGTAGTTGCCCTGTCCTTGTCCGCCGAGCAACGGCGCCGCGGACGAGAACAGCACGAACGCCGACAGATCCAGGTCGCGGGTCAGCTCGTGCAGGTGCAGTGCCGCATCGACTTTCGGTGCCAGCACCCGTGTCGTCTGCGCGGTGGTGAGGGTGTCGAGCGTGCCGTCGTCCAGGACGCCCGCCGCATGGATGACGGCGGTCAGCGGGGCGTCGGTGTCGATGTCGGCCAGCAGGGCGTGAACCGCGGTGCGTTCGGTGACGTCGCACGCCACGACCTGGACGTGGGCGCCGAGGTCGGTCAGCTCGGCGACCAGTTCGGCGGCGCCGTCCGCGGCGGCACCGCGCCGCGATGCCAGCAGCAGCCGTCGTGCGCCGTGCGCTGCGACCAGATGCCGGGCGACGATCGCGCCGATGCCGCCGGTGCCGCCGGTGATGAGCACCGTGCCGTGGTCGAACGACAGTGGCACGCCCGGTTCGGTGGCGGGCAGCGGCTGCAATCGCGGTGCCAGGAGCCGACCCTCGCGGACGGCCATGTGCGGTTCGTCCTGGGCCAGGGCGTCGGCGAGCGACTTGATCGGCAGGGCGTCGCCGTCGTGGTCGATGAGCAGGAACCGGCCCGGGTGCTCGGACTGTGCGCTGCGCACCAGGCCCGCCACGGCGGCTCCGACCAGATCGGGTTCCTCGCCGGGCAGTCCGGCGGCCGTGCGCGTCACGATCGCGAGCCGGCCGGGGTGTTCGGCGCCTATCCAGCCCTGCAGCAGTGCGAGCGTCGTCAGCACGCCGGCGTGTATGTCCGCCGCGCCGGCACCGGTTCCGCGGGGCGCCGACCATACCACCGTGTCGGGAACATCCTGCAGCACAGCGAGTTCCGCGAGATCGACACAGCATGTCGGGGGCTCAGGGGCCTCGACGGTCGCCGGGTCGCCGAGCACGACGATGCGCCCGGTGTCCGCCTTGGAGACGGCGGGCACGGCGATCCACTCGAGGTCGAACAACGGTGCCGCGCCGCGCAGCTGGGCCAGCGCCTGCCGCTCCATCGGGCGGGCCCGCACCGACTCCATGCTCAGCACGAGGGCACCGGTCGCGTCGACCGCGTCCACGCGCAAGGTGTTCGGTGCGATGCGGGCGATGCGGACGCGCAAGGCACCCACGCCGGACTGTGCCAGCTGGACACCGTCGAAGGCGAAAGGCAGTGGCATCCGGCCGTCGGGCCCGCCCTCGGCGAGAGGGTCGACAGCCGCGTGGAACACCGCGTCCAGCAGTGCCGGATGCAGTCCGAAGGCGGTGGCGCGCGCTGCGGTGTCGGTGTCGAGCGCCAGGTCGGCGAACACTTCCTCCCCACGCGACCACGCGGCGCGAACACCCTGGAACACCGGGCCGTACCCGAAGCCGAGGTCGCCGAGCGCGCGGTACACCTGCTGCCCGTCGACCGGATCGCCCGCAGCCGGAGGCCACACCTGGGACCAGCCCGGCGCCGCGGTCGGCTCGGCGGGCGTGAGCAGGCCACGGGCATGCAGCACCCAGGCGTCGGCGGCGCGGGCGTGGATGGCCACGGTCCGGTGCCCATCGGCGTCGGGTTCGCCCACAGCGAGCTGAATATCCGCGGCACCATCGGTCGTGAGAATCAGCGGCGCCGCGAGCACCAGTTCCGCCAGGCGCGGCACGCCGAGCCGGGCACCAGCGGCCAGAGCCAGTTCCACGAATCCGGTACCTGGCATCAAGACCGTGCCGAAGACAGCGTGGTCGGCGAGCCATGGGTGCGTGCGCAGCGAGAGCCTGCCGGTGAACAGCCACTCGTCCTTGCCGGCGAGCTGCACCTGGGCGTGCAGCAGCGGATGGTCGGCGGAGTCGGCACCGGCGAGCGGCGCAGCGGCCTCCGCGGGCAGCAGCCAGAATCGTTCGTGCTGGAAGGGATAGGTGGGCAACGTGATCCGTGCCTGCGGTCGAGCTCCGAAGTAGGCCGCCCACCGCACCGGCTGGCCCGCGCAGTGCGCGGTTGCCAGCGCGGATACCAGCTGCTCGGGTTCGGCGACTGTGCGACGGGATGCCGCGACCACGGATGCGCGCGCTGCGAGGTCTGTCGCCAGAGTGGCGCGGGTCATGGTCGTCAGCACCGCGTCCGGGCCCAGCTCAACGAACAGGCGCACACCCGAATCGAGCAGTGACTGCACCGCCGGGGCGAAGCGCACTGCCTCGCGCACCTGCCGTACCCAATACTCGGGCGTACCCACCGAATCGTCGGCGAATGCGCCGGAAACCGTGGAGCACAAAGGTATTCGTGGCTCGTGATACGTCAGGCCTGCGGCGATCTCCGCGAACTCAGTCAGCATCGGATCCATCAAGGCGGAGTGGAACGCGTGGCTCACCCGCAGCCTGCTGGTCTTGACGCCCTCGGCCACCAACCTCGACTCGAGGGCCGATACCGCCTCGGTGTCTCCGGAGAAGACCACCGCGTCGGGAGCGTTCACAGCCGCCAGCGAGACCGCGGCGACCGCCGGATCGGCATCACCCGCCGCCAGCAGCTCCACGGCCCGCCCCTCCGGCACCGCGGCGGCCAGCATGCTCCCACCTGTCGGCAGCGCCCCCATCAATCGACCCCGGGCCGCAACGAGTCTGCACGCATCCGACAACGACCACACACCGGCCACATACGCCGCGGCCAGCTCGCCGATCGAATGCCCGGCCACCACATCCGGCGTCACGCCCAACGACTCGACAAGGCGATACATCGCCACCTCGAACGCGAACAACGCGGGCTGGGTGTACTCGGTGCGGTCCAGCAGAGTCTCGGCAGTCGCGCCGCTCGCAGCGGCCGGCGCGTCGCGCTCACTCGCCTCCTGCCCGATGCCGGTGCGCTGCGCGTCGAACATCACATCCCGCAGCGAATGCCCCAGGTGTGCATCGAATTCCGCGCACACCTCGTCGAGCGCGGCGGCGAAAGCCGGAAACGCCCGGTACAGTCCAGCGCCCATTCCGATCCGCTGCGCGCCCTGACCGGTGAACAGGAACGCTGTCGTGCCTGTCTGACCAGCGCCGTTGGCGATGCCTGGTCCTGGCTCGTCGGCTGCCAGCCGCGCCAAGGCCGCCAGCAGCGTCTCCCGGTCCGAGCCCACGACGGCGGCGCGCTGCTCGAGCTGCGCGCGGTGCAGCGCCAGCGTCACCGCGACATCGGTCAGGTCGAGCTCCGGACGTTCGCGCAGCGCGTCGTACAGACGGCGCGCCTGGGTCCGCAGCGCGGCAGTCGTCCGCGCGGACAGCAGCAACGGCAAGGCCGCCGGGCGCGGTGGATCGACCGGCCGCGGCGGGACCGCGGGCGCCTCTTCGAGGATCACGTGCGCGTTGGTCCCGCTGATCCCGAACGACGACACTCCCGCCCGGCGCGGACGCTCCCCGACCGGCCACGGCTCGGCCTCGGTCAGGATCCGTACCTCGCCCGCCGACCACTCCACGTGCGGCGACGGCGCGTCAACGTGCAAGGTGGGCGGCAACACCTCGTGCCGCAACGCCTGCACCATCTTGATCACACCGCCGACACCGGCAGCCGCCTGAGTGTGCCCGATGTTCGACTTCAACGACCCGATCCGCAGCGGCTCGGCGCGCTCCTGTCCGTAGGCGTTGATCAGCGCCTGCGCCTCGATCGGGTCACCCAGTGTGGTGCCGGTGCCGTGCGCCTCCACCGCGTCCACCTCGGCCGCGGCCACCCCTGCGTTGACCAGTGCCTGCGCGATCACCCGCTCCTGGGACGGACCGTTGGGTGCGGTCAAGCCGTTGCTCGCACCGTCCTGGTTGATTGCGCTACCGCGGATCACGGCCAGCACCGGGCGCCCGTTGCGCTGCGCGTCGGACAACCGCTCGAGGGCGAGCACGCCGACGCCCTCGGCCCACGAGACACCGTCCGCAGCACTCGAGAACGCCTTGCAGCGCCCATCCGGTGACAGCGCCCGCTGCCGGGAGAACTCCACGAACAGCAGCGGAGTCGACATGACCGTCACCCCGCTGGCCAGGACCAGCGACGTCTCCCCGGCGCGCAGTGCCTGCACCGCCAGATGCAGGGCCACCAGCGACGACGAACATGCCGTGTCCACCGTCACCGCGGGTCCTTCCAGACCGAGGGCGTAGGACACCCGGCCGGAGACGACGCTGCCGGCCGATCCGGTCGCCAGATAGCCTTCCGCGGCACCGTCGGCGGCCTCGCGCGCCGTGTAGCCGTAGTCCTGGTACATGACGCCCGCGTACACCCCGGTATCGCTGCCCCGCAGTGAGGTCGGATCGATACCGGCATCTTCGAGCGCTTCCCAGGACGCCTCGAGCAGCAACCGCTGCTGCGGGTCCATCGCCGCTGCCTCACGGGGTCCGATTCCGAAGAAGGCGGCATCGAAATCACCTGCGGCATGCAGGAATCCGCCTTCTCGGGTGTAGATCTTGCCAGGTTTGCCGGGGTCGGTGTCGTACAGGTGGTCGAGGTCCCAGCCGCGGTCCCCCGGGATCGGGGTGATCGCGTCGACGCGCCCGGCGATCAGTTCCCAGAGCTGGTCAGGATTCTCGATGCCGCCGGGATACCGGCAGCTCATGCCGACGATCGCGATCGGCTCGTCGGCCCTGGCTTTGGCCCGGGTCGAGGCGGGGCGCGGTCTCGTCGGCGCCGAACCGTCGACCCGGGTACGCAGGAAGCCCGCAACAGCGGCGGCGGTCGGATAGTCGAACACCAGCGTGGACGGAAGCTGAACACCTGTGGCGGCGGTCACCCGGTTGCGGAACTCGACTCCGGCGAGCGAGTCGAAGCCCAGTGCTGTGAACGGTGTTTCGGGGTCGATGGCGTCGGCCGACTCGTGGCCGAGGACCGCGGCGGCGATCGCGCGGACCTCATTGCGGATCAGCGCCTCCCACTGATCGGCGGGGGCGTCGAGCAACCGCTGGCGCAACGGGCTGTCGGCGATCTGGCCGCGCGACGGTACATGAATCAGGCCGCGCAGCACCGCGGGTAGCGTGCCGAGCCGGCCCAGCGCGGTGAGGGCGGGTGTGTCGAGCAGCGCGGTCAACAGCATCGGTTCGCCGGTGGTCAACGCGTTGTCGAACATCTGCATGCCTGTGTCCGGCTCGATCGGGGACAGACCGAGACGCGTGCGGATCTGACGCACCAGATGTTCGGCACCCGGGTCGTTCAGTGCCTCGGCCATGCCGCGCTTCCACAGCCCCCAGGCCAGCGAATGCGCGGGCAGACCGGCGCTGCGGCGCGCCTGGGCGAGCGCGTCCATCGCCGCGTTCGCGGCCGCGTAGTTGCCCTGGCCCTGCCCACCGAGCAGCGGCCCGGCGGAGGAGAACAGCACGAACGCCGACAGATCCATGTCGCGGGTGAGCTCGTGCAGATGCCAGGCGGCATCGACCTTCGGGGCGAGCACCCGATCCACCTGCTCGGCGGTCAGGGTTTCGATGGTGCCGTCGTCGACCACGCCCGCGGTGTGCACGACAGCGGTCACCGGTTCGTGCGCCGGTACGGATTCCAGCAGCGCCGCGACCGCGGCGCGATCGCTGACATCGCACGCGGCGACGCGTACGTCGGCGCCCAGCGCGGTCAGCTCGGTGACCAGTTCCTCGACGCCCGGCGCGGCGAGGCCGCGGCGCGAGGCGAGCAACAGGCTGCGCACCCCGTGCCGGGTGACCAGGTGGCGTGCGGTGACGGCGCCCAGTCCGCCTGCGCCGCCGGTGATCAGGACCGTGCCATCACCGAAGGGCTCGCCGGTCGGTTCGACGGTGGTCGTACGAATCAGCCGCGGTGTCAGCGTGGCGCCGCCGCGGACCGCGAGCTGTGGTTCGTCCGTGGCGACTGCGGCGGCGATCCGCTGGTGCAGGTCCGCGAGGTCGTTGTCGTCGAGGTCGACCTGCACGATGCGCCCCGGATGTTCCGATTGCGCACTGCGTACCAGGCCGCGGACGGCCGCTGCCGCGGGGTCCGGCGTCTCACCGGGCAGACCTGCTCCATTGCGGGTCAGCACGATCAGCGTCGAGTCGGCGCAGCCCGGTTCGGTGAGCCAGTCGCGCAGCACCGCGAGGGCGTTGTGCACGGCGGTGCGGATCGTCGCGGGGACGTCGTCGCCGTCCGCCGACGCCGTTTCGGGCGACCAGACGACAGCCGCGCCTGTGCGGCCCCCGCCTGTTGCGAACGCCGCGACATCCTCGAACGTCTCGGCGCAGCCTGCGACGGGTCGACCCAGTGCGACCAGTTGCTGGTCCGGCACCGCAGGCGCCGTCACCGGCGTCCAGTCGAGAGCGTAGAGCGGGCTGCGGGCACCGGCGAGAGCGGTCGCGTCCGCGGGGCGGGCGAGCACGGCGTCGATCGACAGCACCGCGGCGCCGGTGGCGTCGCAGGCGTCGATGCGCACCTTCTCGGAACCCGAACGGATGATGCGGGCGCGGACCGCGGTGGCGCCGTGCCGGAACACACGGACGCCGTTGAAGGAGAACGGAAGCGGCAGCCTGCCGTCGGGGAGGTCGTCGGCGAGCACGTCGATGGCAGCGTGGAAGGTCGCGTCCAGTAGCGCCGGATGCATCCCGAAGCCCGCCGCCCGGCCCGCTGTCGTCTCGTCCAGGGTCACCTCGGCGAACACGTCGTCACCACTGGTCCAGGCGGCGCGCACGTCCTGGAAGCTCGGGCCGTAGCCGAATCCCAGGTCGGCGAGCCGGTCGTACAGACGCGTTCCGTCGATCGGCGTGCCGTCGGCCGGCGGCCAGTCGGGGTCGGTCCAGGCCGGCGTCACGCCGTCGGCGGGGGCGAGGGTGCCGGTGGCGTGCAGCGTCCAGTCCGGCTCGCCCGGGTTGGACCGCGCGGTGCCGGTGACGGCACGCGAGTGGATCGACAGGCGTCGACGGCCGGTGTGGTCGGGCTCGGTCACCGAGACCTGCACGTCCACGGCAGCGGAACCGTCGAACAGCAGCGGCGTCGCCAGGACGAGTTCGTCCACGACGGGCAGTTCCAGGCGGCTACCCACGGCCAACGCGAGATCCACGAACCCGGTGCCGGGCAGAAGCACCGCTCCGAAGGCCGTGTGGTCGGCGATCCACGGCTGGTCGGTGGTGGAGAGCCTGCCGCTGAACAGCCATTCGTCGCGACCGGCAAGCGGCGCGGCGACGCGCAGCATCGGATGATCGAGCGCGGCGAGACCAGCGCGGCCCATGTCACCGAGCGCATCGTCGTCGGGCTGCACCCAGTAACGGCGATGCTGGAAAGCGTAGACGGGCAGGTCGAGGTGGGTGACCGGCCTTCCTGGTGACACCGGCGCCCAGTCGACGGTCATGCCCGAGCAGTGGGCGGCGGCGAGCAACCGCAGGAACTGGTCGACCTCATCGACGCCGCGCCGTGCCCCCGCCGCGACCAGCGAGCGGGACGCCACCTCGTCGATCAGTGTCTGGCGGGTCAGCGCCGCCAGCACCGCGTCCGGACCCACCTCGACGAACCGGCGCACGCCGGCGTCGACGAGTGACTGCACCGCCGGGGCGAACCGCACGGCCTCGCGCACCTGCCGCACCCAGTACTGCGGAGTCAGCAGTTCGGGACCGGTCGGCGCACCGGACACCGTGGAGCACACGCCAATGCGTGGCGTCCGATACGCCACCGATCCGGCGACCTGCTCGTACTCGGCAAGCATCGGCTCCATCAACGCCGAGTGGAAGGCGTGACTGACCGTCAGTCGGGTCGTCTTCACACCCTCGCCCGCCAGCCGGTCCTCCAGTGCGGCGATCGCCGCCGTCTCTCCCGAGAACACCACCGCCGCAGGCGCATTCACGGCCGCCAACGAGACCGTCCCGGCCGCGAGCAGTTCCAGCGCCCGCTCCTCCGACACCGCGGCGGCGAGCATCGCTCCACCGGTCGGCAGCGCGCCCATCAGTCGACCACGGGCGGCAACGAGCCGACACGCGTCGGCCAGCGACCACACCTCGGCCACATAGGCCGCGGCCAGCTCACCGATCGAATGCCCGACCACCACGTCCGGGGTCACGCCGAACGACTCCAGGAGGCGGTACAGCGCCACCTCGAACGCGAACAGCGCAGGCTGTGTGAATTCCGTCCGGTCGAGCAGGGCCATGCGCTCGGTGTCGTCGGCGCTGTTCCCGGCACCACCGGTCTCGCCGAACATGACCTCGCGCAGCGATACCCCCAGCAGGGCGTCGAATTCCGCGCACACCTCGTCGAGGGCAGCGGCGAACACGGGGAACGCGGCAGCCAACCCTGCGCCCATACCGAGACGTTGCGCGCCCTGACCGGTGAACAGGAAGGCCGTCTCGCCGGTGGTGGCGACACCTGACACAACATGCGGGGATGCCGAACCCGCGGCCAGGGCCGTGAGGCCGGCGAGCAGAGCGGCCCGGTCGGCGCCGAGCACCGCGCCGCGCCGACCCAGCTGAGCGCGCGCACCGGTCAGGACGGCAGCGACATCGGCGTCATCCACCTCGGGGTGGTCGGCGAGCCAGGCCAGCAGCCGGCTCGCCTGTGCCCGTAGCGCGGTCTCCGACTTGGCCGAAAGCAACCACGGTGCCGGCAGCGTCGGTCGGCCCGACTCCGACTGTTGTACAACAGCATCCGGTCCTGCCACCGGATCGACAGCACGGTCGCGCGACGCCTCTTCGAGGATCACGTGAGCGTTGGTCCCGCTGATCCCGAAGGACGACACACCCGTCCGACGCGGACGATCAAGCTCCGGCCACTGCTGAGCCTGCGTCAGCAGTTTCACCGTGCCCGCCGACCAATCGACCTCGGGGGTCGGCTCGTCCACGTGCAAAGTCGAGGGCATGACCCCCTTGCGCATCGCCATGACCATCTTGATCACGCCCGCGACACCCGCCGCGGCCTGCGTGTGACCAATATTCGACTTGACAGAACCCAACCACAACGGGTTGTCGTCCCCACGGGCCTGGCCGTAAGCAGACACCAGCGCCTGCGCCTCGATCGGATCACCCAGCCGCGTACCCGTACCGTGCGCCTCCACGACATCCACCTCGGACGCCGACAGCCGCGCGTTGGCCAACGCAGCCCGTATGACCCGCTCCTGCGCAGGCCCATTCGGGGCAGTCAGCTGGCTGCTCGCACCGTCCTGATTCACCGCGGAACCACGGATCACCGCCAGCACCCGATGCCCGCTGCGCTCCGCGTCCGACAGCCGCTCCAACACCAACACGCCCACGCCCTCGGCCCAACCCGTGCCGTCCGCCGACGACGAGAACGCCTTGCACCGCCCATCCGGCGACAACCCACGCTGCCGAGAGAACTCCACGAACGTGCCCGGTGTCGCCATCACCGTCACACCACCGGCGAGCGCCATCGAACACTCACCCTGACGCAGCGACTGAGCAGCAAGATGAAGCGCGACCAGCGAGGACGAACACGCGGTATCGACCGTCACCGCCGGCCCCTCCAAGCCGAAGGTATAGGCCAGACGACCCGACGCGACGCTGCCCGCGCTTCCGGTCAGCAGGTAGCCCTCGAAGTCCTCGGGCGCATTGGGGATCCGGGAGCCGTAGTCGTCGTACATGACGCCCATGTACACCCCGGTACGGGTGCCCCTCAGCGCGGTCGGGGCGATGCCTGCGTGTTCGAAGGCCTCCCAACCCGTCTCCAGCAGCAACCGCTGCTGGGGATCCATCGCCGCCGCCTCGCGAGGACTGATGCCGAAGAACTCGGCGTCGAACCGGTCCGCCCCGTACAGGAAGCCGCCTTCGCGGGTGTACGAGGTCCCGAGGTGGTCGGGGTCTGGGTGGTACAGGTTTTCCAGGTCCCAGCCGCGGCCCTCCGGGAAGGGACCGACCGCGTCACGTTCGGCGCTCAGCAGCTCCCACAGGTCGTCCGGGGAGGCGATACCGCCCGGGAGTCGGCATGCCATGCCCACGATCGCGATCGGCTCGTGTGCGCGCTCCTCCAGATCCTGCACACGCTGACGGCTCTCCCGCAGGTCGACCGTTGCCCGCTTGAGGTAGTCGCGAAGCTTCTGCTCGTTGTTCATGTCTACCTGCCGAGTTCGTTGTCAAGTGCTGCGAAGAGTTCGTCGTCGGTTGCCAGGTCGAGATCGGCGCCGTCGGGGCCGCCGTCCACCGTCCGAAGCAGGCCGCGCAGTCGCGCGGCGTACGTTCCTGCCGGTCCGTCGCCGTCCGACGGGCCGGCGGCCGAGAGGGCGGCCTCAAGTGCGTCCAGGGCTGCCTGGACCGGGTCTGCCACTTCGCCGACCAGCTCGCCCCGCAGGCATTCGGCGACGGCTTGGGTGGTCGGGTGGTCGAAGACGAGCGTGCTGGGCAACCGCAGTTCGGTGATGGTGTTCAGCCTGTTGCGCAGTTCGACCGCGGTGAGGGAGTCGAAGCCCAGGTCCAGCAGTCCGCGCTGGACGTCGATCGTCCGCGGGGCCGGGTGGGCCAGGACGATGCCGACCTGTTCCCTGACGAGGTCGAGCAGCAGCTGCTGCTGCTCTTCCACGTCCAGGCCCGTGAGCCGCTGCGCCAGGGGGATCTCCGCCGGAGCGGAGGCACGCCGGCCGGCTCGGCGCTCGGTGCGCACCAGGCCCCGGTACAGCTCGGGCAGTGCGTCCCCGAGGCTCCGCAGTACCGCGAGGTCGAGTGCCACCGGCGCGAGCACCGGTCGAGTCCCCGCCTCGCCGTCGGCCTGTGGCGCCTTGGCTCCGGCCAGGGCCGTGTCGAGGGCCGCGAGTGCCCGGTCGGTCGGCATCGGCAGGATCCCGTTGCGTGCGAGCCTGGCCCGGTCGGCACGGTCGAGGTGGCTCGCCATCCCGTCCTGCCACATACCCCAGGCGAGGGACACGGCGGGCAGGCCCTCGGCGCGCCGGTATTCGGCGAGCGCGTCCAGGAAGGTGTTGCCGGCGGCGTAGTTGGCCTGTCCGGCGTTGCCCACCAGGCCGGCGACGGAAGAGAAGAGGACGAAGTCCGTCAGCTCCAGTCCGGCGGTCAGCTCGTGCAGGTTCCAGGCGGCTTCCACCTTCGGCCGCAGGACCCGGGAGAGGCTCTCCGGGCTCATGGCCTCCAGCGTGGCGTCCTCGACGACTCCGGCCGCGTGCACGACCGCGGTGAGCGGGTGCTCGTCCGGGATCGAGGCGAGCAGCCCGGCCAGCGCGTCGCGGTCGGCCGCGTCGCATGCCGCGACCCGTACGACCGCGCCGAGCGCCGTCAGTTCGGCGACCAGGTCCTCCGCCCCGCCTCGCCGGCTGGTGAGCAGCAGGCGACGGGCGCCGCGGGCGGTCACCAGGTGCCGGGCGACCTGGGCTCCGAGTGCGCCCGTGCCACCGGTGATCAGCACCGTACGCTCCGGGTCGAACGCGTCGTCGACGTCCGGGGTCCAGACCGGGTACGGGACCTTGGCGAGCCGGGTCACGTAGGCCTGCCCCTCGTGCAGTTCGAGCTGCGGTCGGGGGTCGGCCAGGGCCGCGGCCAGCAGTTCACGGCCGGCCGGCAGACCGTCCGTGATCACGTGCTGGAAACGTCCCGGGTGTTCCGACTCGGCGGTCCGCATCAGCCCGGAGAGTGCGCTGTGCGCCAGTTCCCCGGTGCTGACCACGGCGAGCCGCGCTCCGGCCGGCGCGTCGGTGGCGAGCCACTGCCGCAGTACCGCCAGCACCTCCTCCGTGACCCGGCCGGTCTCCTGCGGAGTGGCCGGGCGTACCGGAAGGACGACCACGTCGGGTGCGGCCGCGCCGTCCGCCGTCGAGGCGGCCAGGCCGGCCAGGTCGGCGTGGTGCTCGGCGACGAGTCCGAGGTCGGCCTCGCCGAGGACCACGATGGTCGTGTCGCCACCGGTGGGGAGTTCCGCACCGGCCCGCTCCACCGCGTACACGTGCTGGTCGGAGGGGCGGGTCAGCGCGGTCCCCGCCGGCAGGGCCCGCAGGGCGAGCGATGCGACGGTGGCGACCGGCGCGCCCGTCTCGTCGGCGATGCTGACCGCGACCGTTCCGTCCGGGCCGGCCGACAGCTTGACCCGCAGGGTGCCGGTCCGGGACCCGGTCAGCTGGACGCCGCCGAAGGAGAAGGGCAGCCGTAGTTCGGCCGACTCCTCCAGGAGCAGTGCGTGCAGCGCGGCGTCGAACAGTGCCGGGTGCAGGGCAAATCCATCAGGGTCGACGGACAGCCGTACCTCGGCGTAGAGGTCCTCGCCCGAACGCCATGCCGCCTGGAGGCCCTGGAGGGCGGGGCCGTAGCCGTAGCCCCGGTCGGCGAGGCGGTCGTACAGGTCCTCGACCGGCTGGGCTTCGGCGCCGGCCGGAGGCCAGGACGCGAGGTCGGGATCGGGACCGCCGGGAACGGCGGCCACCACGGCTCCGGTGGCGTGCCGGTTCCAGACGTCGCCTTCCTGGTCCCCGCGCGAGTGGACGGCGACGGGCCTGCGGCCTTCTCCGTCGGGGCCGCCGACGGTGATCTGGAGCTGGAGCGCACCCTCGTCGGGAAGGACCAGGGGTGCCTGGAGGGTGAGTTCCTCCAGGCGCTCGCAGCCGAGTGCGGCGCCCGCGTGGAGCGCGAGCTCCACCAGGGCCGTGCCCGGGACCAGCAGGGTGCCGGCGACGGCATGGTCGGCGAACCAGGGGTGGCTGCGGGCCGAGATCCGGCCGGTGAACAGGACACCGTCGGAGTCGGCGAGCGGAACCGCGGCCCCGAGCAGCGGGTGCCGTGCGGAGTCGAGTCCGGCCGAGGTGACGTCGCCGCCGGGCCCCTCCGTGAGCCAGTAGCGCTGGCGCTGGAAGGGGTAGGTCGGCAGGTCCGCGGCCGGTCCGGCGTTCTCGCCGAACAGTGCGCGCCAGTCCACCGGCACGCCCCGTACGTGGGCGTGGGCCAGGGCGGTCACGGCGGTGTGCGGCTCGTGGCGCCCGCCACGCAGCACCGGGACCAGGAGCGATCCCGCGTCGAGGAAGTCCTGCCCCATCGCGCTGAGCACGCCGTCCGGGCCGAGCTCCAGGAAGGTCCGTACGCCTTCGGCTTCCAGGGCGCGTGCCGCGTCCAGGAAGCGCACGGGCCGGCGGACGTGCCGGACCCAGTACTCGGGCGTGGCCAGTTCCTCGGCGCCGACCGGCTGCCCGGTCAGGGTGGAGACGATCGGGATGGTGGGCGCGGCGAACGTGAGCCCCTTCGCGACCGTCTGGAATTCGTCCAGCATCGCGTCCATGTGCGGGGAGTGGAAGGCGTGGCTGACGCGCAGTTGCTTGGTCTTGCGTCCCTGGGCGGAGAGTTCGGCTCCGATGGCCTCGACGGCTTCCGCGTCGCCCGAGAGCACCACGGAGGTGGGGCCGTTGACGGCGGCGATGCCCAGCAGGTCCTCCCGTCCGGCGAGCAGCGGCAGCACCTCCTGCTCCTCGGCCTGCACGGCGAGCATCGCGCCGCCGCCGGGCAGTGCCTGCATCAGCCGGCCGCGGGCCGCGACGAGCTGCGCCGCGTCCGCCAGCGAGAGGACGCCGGCGACGTGCGCGGCGGCCAGCTCACCGATGGAGTGACCCGCGAGGAAGGCCGGCCGTACGCCCCAGCCTTCGAGGAGCCGGAAGAGCGCGACCTCGGTTGCGAACAGGGCGGCCTGCGTGAAGCCGGTCTGGTCCAGCGGCGCCGGGTCCTCACCGAAGAGGACGTCGAGCAGCGGCGTTTCCAGCCATTGGTCGAGCTCTTCGCATACGGCGTCCAGGGCCTCGGCGTAGGCGGGGTAGGCGGTGTACAGCTCCCGGCCCATACCGAGTCGCTGGCTGCCCTGACCGGTGAAGAGGAAGGCCGTACGGCCGTCCACGGGTGTACCCCGCACGGTCAGTTCCGCGAATCCGTCGGCCGCTTCGGTGGCGGTGGAGGCCACCACCACGGCGCGGTGCGACAGTCCGGCCCGTCCGACGGCCAGGGTCCGGCCCGTCGATGCCAGGTCCTGCTGCCCGGTGTCGGCGAGGGCCGCGCCCACCTGGTCGGCCTGCGCCAGCAGGGCCGCGTCGTTGTGCGCGGACAGCAGCAGCGGAACGACCGGCATCGGCTCGGCCGGCGGGACCGTCCCCTCGGTCGGCGGCTGCTCCACGATGACGTGGGCATTGGTACCGCTGATGCCGAAGGAGGACACGCCTGCCCGGCGCGGCCGCTCGGACTCGGGCCACGGCACCGCCTCGGTGAGCAGTTCCACCTCGCCGGCGGACCAGTCCACGTGCGGGCTGGGCTCGTCGATGTGAAGGCTCTTGGGGAGCACCCCGTGCTGCATCGCCATGACCATCTTGATGACACCGGCCACACCGGCGGCGGCCTGGGAGTGTCCGATGTTGGACTTCAGGGAGCCCATCAGGAGGGGGGACGGGCGCTCCTGCCCGTAGGTGGCGAGTACGGCCCGGGCCTCGATCGGGTCGCCCAGCGTGGTGCCGGTGCCGTGGGCCTCCAGCGCGTCCACGTCCGCGGTGGTCAGGCCCGCGTTGGTCAGGGCCTGACGGATCACCCGCTCCTGGGCGGGGCCGTTGGGAGCGGTGAGGCCGTTGCTTGCACCGTCCTGGTTGACTGCGGTTCCGCGGATCACACCGAGGATCCGGCGGCCGTTGCGCTGTGCGTCGGAGAGTCGCTCCAGCAGGAGGATTCCGGCGCCCTCGGCCCAGGCCGCCCCGTCCGCCTGCGCGGAGAAGGACTTGCATCGGCCGTCCGGCGCCAGTCCGCGCTGCCGGCTGAACTCGACGAACAGGGTCGGAGCGGCCAGTACGGTCACACCGCCGGCCAGGGCCAGCCCGCACTCGCCGTTCCGCAGCGCCTGGGCGGCGAGGTGGACGGAGACGAGCGAGGAGGAGCAGGCGGTGTCGACGGTGATCGCCGGTCCCTGCAGGCCGAAGGTGTAGGCGACGCGGCCGGAGGCGACACTGACCGTGCTGCCGACCGACAGGTAGCCCTCCAAGGCCTCGGGGGCGTCCTTCAGGCGTGCCGCGTAGTCGTTGGCCATGACACCGGCGAACACACCGGTCTGGCTGCCCTTGAGAGAGGTCGGGTCGATGCCCGCGCGCTCGAAGGCCTCCCAGCAGATTTCCAGCAGCAGGCGCTGCTGCGGGTCGATGGCGGTGGCCTCCCGTGCGCTCACCCCGAAGAGCTCGGGGTCGAACTGCGGAGCCTCGTAGAGGAATCCGCCGTGCCGGGTGTACGAGGTGCCCACGTGGTCGGGGTCCGTGTCGTACAGGCCGTCCAGGTCCCAGCCGCGGTCGTTCGGGAACGGGCCGATGGCGTCCCGCTCGTCGGACAGCAGCGCCCACAGCTCCTCCGGGGAGCTGACCTCGCCCGGGTAGCGGCAGGCCATCGCGACGATCGCGATCGGCTCGTCGGAGGCGCCGACGACCGGTTCGGCCTCGGCCACCGCGGCGGCCGAGCCGAGCAGTTCGGTCCGCAGGAAGCCGGCCAGCTCGACCGTGTTCGGGTAGTCGAACACCAGCGTCGCGGGCAGCTTCAGACCTGCGGCCGCGTTCAGCCGGTTGCGCAGTTCCACTGCCTTGAGCGAGTCGAAGCCCAGCTCGTTGAAGGCGCGGTCGGGCGCGACCTGGTCGGCGTCGGTGTGCCCCAGTACGGAGGCCACCACGCCGCGGACCAGTTCCAGCAGCGCGCGCTCCTGGTCCTGGAGGGCCAGGGGCGCCAGGCGTTCCTGGAGGGAGTTCCCGCCCGCCTGCTCGCCGACGGCGGCGCGCCGCGCCGGACGCACCAGGCCGTGGAAGAGCGCGGGCAGGGTGCCGTCCTCGCTCTGTGCCCGCAGTCCGGTGTAGTCCAGCAGCGCCGGAACGAGCACCGGCCGACGGGTCGCAAGGGCCGCGTCGAACAGCGCCAGCCCCTGCTCGCTGCCGATCGGGGCGATGCCGCCCCGGGACATGCGGGCGAGGTCGGCGTCGGTCAGGTGACCGGTCATCCCGCTGCCCTCGGCCCACAGGCCCCAGGCCAGCGACGTACCGGGCAGGCCCAGGGCCTGGCGGTGGTGCGCGAGGGCGTCCAGATAGGTGTTGGCCGCGGCGTAGTTGGCCTGTCCCGCGGTGCCGACCGTACCGGCCAGCGAGGAGAACAGGACGAACGCGTCCAGCTCCAGGTCGGCCGTCAGCTCGTGCAGGTGCCGGGCGGCATCGACCTTGGGACGCAGTACGGTGTCGAGCTGCTCGGCCGTGAGGGCGTGCAGCGTGCCGTCGTCGAGGACGCCGGCGGTGTGCAGGACCGCGGTGAGCGGGTGCTCCGAGGGGATCGCGTCCAGCATCGCGGCGACCGCCATGCGGTCGGCCGTGTCACAGGCGACCACGGTCACGTCGGCTCCGTGGGCCGTGAGTTCGGCCTCCAGCTCCAGCATGCCCGCCGCGTCCCGGCCGCGGCGGCTCGCCAGCAGCAGGTGCCGTACGCCGTGTTCGGCGACGAGGTGGCGGGCGAACAGCTGGCCCAGGGTGCCGGTGGCGCCTGTGATGAGCACGGTGCCCTCGGGGTTCAGGGCGGGCACGGTGTCGCCCGTCGTCGGCGACTTGACCAGCCGCGGTACGAGCAGTGCACCGTCCCGCAGGCTCACCTGCGCTTCCGGTACGGCCAGCGCACGGCCGAGCTCGGCCTCGGAGAGGTCCCAGTCCGTCAGGTCCAGCAGGCCGAACCGGTGGGGGTTCTCGGCCATGGCGGTACGCACCAGCCCCCAGACGGGAGCCGAGCCGAGGCCGGCATCCGTGCGGGCGGTGGTCGCGTCACGGGTCACGAAGACCAGGCGCGAGTCGGCGAACCGCTCCTCGGCGAGCCACTCCTGGGCCAGCCGCAGGGCGCGGTGTGCCACGGCGACGGGGCCGTCCTCGCCGGGGAAGGGAACCACGACGAGCGGCGGGGTTCCGACGATGCCGGCGAGGTCCGAGTAGCTCCCCAGAGGGGCGGGCAGACCGTGGCCGGACTCGTCGAGGACGGCCCAGCCGACGGCCGGGGCGGCCTCCGGGGCGGTCGTCCACTCCACCTGGAGCAGCGGCTGGCGCGGGGTGCCCGAGCCGGCCAGCTGCGCGGGGTCGACGGCCCGCAGGCCGAGCGTCTTCACCGAGGCGATCGGTGCACCGCTCGCGTCGGCGAGGGACAGGGCGGCACCCGAGCCTTCCGGGGTGATCCGTACGCGCAGCACGCTGGCGTTCACCGCGTGCAGCCGAACGCCGGTCCAGGCGAACGGCAGCACCAGGCGGCCGCCCTCCGCGAGCGCCAGCGGGTGCAGGGCGGCGTCGAGGAGGGCCGGGTGGATCCCGAATTCGCCCACGGGGACGTCCTTCGGGAGCGCGACCTCGGCGAACATCTCCTGTCCTGCGCGCCACAGCGCCCGCAGGCCCTGGAAGGTGGGTCCGTACTGGAAGCCCCGCTCGGCGAGCGTGTCGTACGCCGCCGTGAGGTCGACCGGCTCGGCGCCGGCCGGGGGCCAGGCGGTGTCGGCCGGTACGCCGGCACGTCCTTCCGCGTGGCCCAGTACGCCGGTGGCGTGCAGGGTCCACGGGTGGATCGGGGCGTCGTCGGACTCGGGCTCCGGGCGTGAGTGGACCGACAGTGCGCGCCGGCCCTCCTCGTCCGGAGCGTCGATCACGACCTGGAGCTGCACTCCACCTCGGCCGGCCAGCACCAGCGGTGCCTGGAGGGTCAGCTCGTCGAGCTGGTCGAGGCCCGTGTGGTCACCCGCCCGGATGGCGAGGTCCACGAAGGCGGTACCGGGGAGCAGCACGGTGCCGGCCACGGCGTGGTCCGCCAGCCAGGGCTGCGTGTTCAGGGCGATCCTGCTGCTCAGGACCAGCTTGTCCTCGTCGGCCATCCAGAGCGCGGCGCCGATGAGCGGGTGGCGCTCGGCGGCCATGCCGAGCCCGCCCGCGTCCCCGGCCGGCGCCGGGCCCTCCAGCCAGTGGCGCCGGCGCTGGAAGGGGTAGGTCGGCAGGTCGACGACCGCGCCGGGTCCGCCGACCACGGCAGCCCAGTCGAGCGGGGCGCCCGAGACGTGGGCCTGCGCCGCGGAGGCGAGGAAGTCGTCGAGCCCACCCTCGTCACGGTGGAGCGAGGGCACGGTGACGGCGCTGTCGTACGGCGTGTCGTCGATCGTCTCCTGGAGCGCGATGGTCAGCACCGGGTGGGCGCTGGCCTCGATGAAGACGCGGTGGCCCTGGTCGAGCAGGGTCCGGGTGGCCTCCTCCAGCTGGACGGTCTGGCGGAGGTTGCGGAACCAGTACGAGCCGTCGAGCTCCGTGCCGTCCAGCGGCTGCCCGGTGACGGTGGAGAGGAAGGGCACCTTGACGTCGCGCGGGGTGAGCGAGGACAGGGCGTCCAGAAGCTCGTCCCGCAGGCTTTCGACGTGGGCGGAGTGGGAGGCGTAGTCGACCGGGATGCGCTTGGCACGCACATCGCTGGCCTTGCAGTAGGCAATCATCTCCTCGAGAGCGGCCACCTCTCCGGCGACCACCACGGAACGCGGGCCGTTGTGTGCGGCGATGTCGATGGCGCCGTCCCAACGGGTGATGAGCTCGCGGACCTCGTCGGCCGGCAGGGCCACCGAGACCATGCCGCCCGTACCCGCCAGCTTCACGATCGCCCGGCTGCGCAACGCCACGACCTTCGCCGCGTCGTCCAGCGACAGCGCCCCCGACACCGCGGCCGCCGCGATCTCACCCTGCGAGTGACCGATCACCGCATCCGGCTCGATACCCACCGAACGCCACAACGCGGCCAGGGACACCATCACCGCCCACAACGTCGGCTGCACCACCTCCACCCGATCGAAACCGGGCGCACCCTCCACACCGCGCAGGACGTCCAGCAGCGACCAGTCCGTGAACGGCGCCAGCGCCCGCTCACACTCCACCAGCCGGGCGGCGAACACCGGGGAGGAGTCGAAGAGTTCCAGAGCCATGCCCTGCCACTGCGAACCCTGACCCGGGAACACGAACACCGTCTTGCCCGAGCCCGTGACCGCGCCCTGCACCAGGTTCGCCGCGGACCCACCCGAGGCCAGCGCCTCAAGACCCGCCAACAGCTCATCCCGGCCGGCGCCCGAAACCGTCGCCCGGAAGGGGAGGTGCGGGACCCGGGTCGCGAGAGCCGAAGCCACCCGCACCGGGTCGACGATCTCCGAGGCCAGCAGCTCACGCACCTGGCCGGCACGCGCCGCCAGGGCCACCTCGCTCTTCGCCGAGACCACCAGCGGAAGGCCCGCCACCACCGGCTCACCGGCCACGACCGGCTCCGGGCCCTGCTCCAGGACCACATGCGCGTTCGTACCACTGATACCGAACGAGGACACGGCCGCGCGACGCGGACGCGCCACCTCCGGCCACGCCCGACGCTCGGTGACCAGCTCCACCGCACCCGTCGACCAGTCGACGTGCGGCGTCGGCTCGTCCACGTGCAGCGTCGGCGGAAGCTCACCGTTGCGCATCGCCATCAGCATCTTGATGATGCCCGCGACACCCGCGGCAGCCTGCGTGTGACCGATGTTCGACTTGATCGATCCCAGACGCAGCGGCTCTTCGCGGTCCTGGCCGTAGGTGGCCAGCAGCGCGTTGGCCTCGATCGGGTCACCGAGCCGCGTACCGGTGCCGTGCGCCTCGACCGCGTCCACCTCGTGCGGAGCGAGGCGGGCGTTGGCGAGGGCCTGGCGGATGACGCGTTCCTGCGAGGGCCCGTTGGGGGCGGTGAGGCCGTTGCTCGCACCGTCCTGGTTGACCGCGGAACCACGGATCACACCAAGGATGTTGTGCCCGAGCCGCTGAGCGTCCGACAGACGCTCCAGCACCAGCATGCCCGCGCCCTCGGCCCAACCCGTACCGTCCGCCGAAGCCGCGAACGACTTGCAGGTCCCGTCCGGCGACAGACCACGCTGACGCGAGAACTCGACAAAGGTCGTTGGCGTGGACATCACGGTGACACCGCCGGCGAGTGCCATCGAGCACTCGCCCTGGCGCAGCGCCTGAGCGGCCAGGTGCACCGCTACCAGCGACGAGGAACACGCCGTGTCCAGCGTCACCGCCGGCCCCTCAAAACCGAACGTGTAAGACACCCGGCCCGACAGGACACTCGAGATCGTGCCCGTCAGCAAATGCCCCTCGAAGCCCTCCGGAGCACTCCCCAGCCGCGACCCGTAGTCGTTGTACATCACACCCGCGTAGACACCGGTCGAGGAACCGCGCAGCGAGGCGGGGTCGACTCCCGCACGCTCCAGCGCCTCCCACGCGACCTCCAGCAGCACACGCTGCTGCGGGTCGGTCGCGATCGCCTCACGCGGACTCAGACCGAAGAACTCGGCATCGAACTCGGCGGCCTCGTAGAGGAATCCGCCCTTGCGCGTGTACGACTTGCCGATCTTCTCGGGGTCCGGGTCGAAGAGGCCTTCCACGTCCCAGCCGCGGTCGGACGGGAACTCGTCGATCGCGTCCCGGCCCTCCGCCACGAGCCGCCACAGGTCCTCCGGCGAGGAGACCCCGCCCGGGTAGCGGCAACCCATACCGACCACGGCGATAGGCTCGTCCAGTCCCGGGGCGTGGGCGGCCACCGACGGGACGACGGCCGTTCCGGTCGCATCGAGCCGGTCCAGCAGGAAGTCCGCCACCGCCTGGGGCGACGGGTGGTCGAACACGAGGGTGGTGGGCAGTCGCAGCCCGGTCACCGAGTTGAGCCGGTTGCGCAATTCGACAGCCGTGAGGGAGTCGAAGCCGATGTCCATGAAGGCCTTGGCCGGGTCGATGTCGGCGTTGGCCCCGTGCCCGAGAACCAGCCCCACGGTCTCCCGTACGGTCTGGAGCACGGCCTGCGCCCGCTCCTGCGCGGACAGCGCGATCAGCCGCTGGACCCACGACGAGTCGGCGCCGCGGGCGGCGCCGGCCACCTGCCGGCGGCGGACGCGGACCAGGCTGGTGAACAGCTCGGGGAGCGCGTTCTCCTCGGCCCGGGCGCGCAGGGCGCCCAGGTCGAGTTCGGCGGGGACCAGCAGCGGCTCCGCCGAGGCGAGCGCCGCGTCGAACAGCTCGAGACCCAGTTCCGGGGTCAACGGGACGATTCCGCTCCGCTTCCACCGCGCGACGTCGGCATCGGCGAGGGTTCCGGCCATGCCGTCGGCGCTGTCCCACAGGCTCCACGCGAGGGAGGTGGCGGGCAGGTTCTGGGCGCGGCGGTGCTGCGCGACGGCATCGAGGAAGGTGTTCGCGGCAGCGTAGTTGGCCTGGCCGGCGCTGCCCATGAGACCCGCGAGGGACGAGAACATGACGAACGAGGCGAGGCCGAGCGACTCGGTGAGGCGGTGGAGGTTCCAGGCCGCGTCCACCTTCGGACGCATCACCCGCTCCAGCTGACCGGCCGACAGCGACGCGACCGTCGCATCGTCCAGGACACCCGCCGTATGCACCACGGCAGTCAGCGGACGCTCGACCGCGACCTCATCCAACAGACCCGCCAGCGCGTCGAAGTCCGACACGTCACACGCCGCCACCCAAGCCCGCGCACCCAACTCCGCCAGCTCCGCCACGAACTCGGCAGCACCCGGAGTCTCATCACCACGACGCGACACCAACAGCAGGTGCCGCGCACCGTGATGTGTCACCAACCGACGCGCCACCAGACGGCCCAACGTACCCAGAGCACCGGTCACCAGGACCGTACCCTCCGGATCCAGACCCTCCACCACACCCGCCACGACACCCGCAGCACGCGCCAGACGCGGCACGAACAACCCGCCACCCCGCACCGCCACCTCAGGCTCACCCGAAGCCAGCACGGCAGGCAGCAACTCCGGACCACCCTCATCCACGTGGGCGAGGACCAGTCGGTCGGGCTGCTCGGTCTGCGCAGTGCGGATCAGGCCCACGAGCGGGGCCGTGTGCAGCGCGCCGTCCGGCACGACGAGGACGAGGCGGCTCTCCGCGAACTGCGGGGCGGCCAGCCATTCCCGCACCGCCTCCAGCCCGCGCGCCGCCGTGGCGTGGGTCTGGTCGAGTACATCACCGGTGGTGCCTACGACGAGCTCCTGCTCGCCGATCACCACGAACTCCGGTACGGCAGATCCGGCGTCGACCGCGGCGCTGAGCGCGGCGAGGTCGGCGTAGGGCGCCTCGCCCAGCCGGACCCACCGCTGGTCGGCGACCGGCTCGGCCGCCGGGACGGCCTCCCAGGCCACCCGGTACAGGGACTCCACGGCCGGGCCGGCAACGGCGAGCTGATCGCGGGCGATCGGCCGCAGGGCGACCGACTCGATCGCCGCCACCGGAGCGCCGGCGCCGTCGGCGAGAGCGAGACGGGCCGTGTCCTGGCCGGTACGGGTCCAGCGGACGCGCAGCACCGTGGCACCGACCGCGTGCAGCACGAAGCCCGAGAACGAGAACGGCAGACGGATCGTGCTGTCGTCCTGCGCCGAGGCCGCGGCCTCCAGCACGAGCGGGTGCAGAACCGCGTCCAGGACGGCGGGGTGCACGCCGAAGCGCGCGGCTTCGGTGTGGAGCTGGTCGGGCAGAGCGACCTCGGCGAAGAGGTCGTCGCCTGCGCGCCAGGCGGCGCGCAAGCCGTGGAAGGCCGGCCCGTAGCCGTAGCCCAGGTCGTCGAGGCGGTCGTAGACGCCGTCCAGCGGGATGGGGGTGCCATCGGCCGGGGGCCACTGGTCCAGGGAAACGCCCGGCGAGGGGACGGCGGACGTGAGCAGGCCGGCCGCGTGGGCGGTCCACTGCTCTTCGCCGGTCCGCGAGTACACGGTGAACTGACGATCGCCGCGCGCGTCGGCCCGGTCGACGGTCAGCCGCAGCTGAGCGCCCGTCTTCTCCGAGAGGATCAGGGGTGCCTGGAGGGTGAGTTCCTCGACGGTGGCGTAACCCAGCTGCTCGGCCGCGGTGCCCGCGAGCTCCAGGAACGCCGTCCCGGGAACCAGGACCGTCCCACCCATCGCGTGATCAGCCAGCCACGGATGCGAGGACAACGACACCGAGGCCGAGAACTGCACCGCATCGCCATCCGGCTCCGTGATCACCGCAGCCAACAACGGATGATCCACAGCAGTCAGACCCAGACCCGCCGCATCACCGGAACGCGGCGCATCCAACCAGAAACGCTCACGCTGGAACGCGTACGTCGGCAGCTCCACCACACCGGAACCCGGCAGGAATCCCTCCCAGTCCACACCCACACCGTGTGCGTGCACAGCGCCCAAGGCGGCGAGGAGGGAGCCCTTCTCCGCACGGTCCTTGCGCAGCACCGGAACCACGACGATGCCCTCGGTGTCGGCCAGGCACTCGCCCGTCAGACCCGCAAGCGTCCCGTCGGGACCCAGCTCCACGAACGCCGTCACACCAAGACCGGCCAGCGTGGCGATGCCGTCGGCGAAACGGACCGCCGAACGGGCCTGAACAGCCCAGTACTCGGCAGTGAACTCCTCAACCACCTCACCGGTGACATTCGAAACGACCGGGATCCGGGGAGCCGAATGGGTCAGCGTCCGGGCGACCTCGGTGAGCTCAGCCAGCATTCCGTCCAGGTGCGCGGAGTGGAAAGCATGGCTCACCTTCAGCCGCGTCGCCTTCACACCCTCCCCGCGAGCCAGCTCCAGGACTTCGAGCACTGCCGTCTCGTCACCCGAAATCACGGTGCTGGCAGGGCTGTTGAACCCGGCCACTTCAACACCGGAACGACCCTCAAGCCACCCGGCAACGCGCGCTTCACCCGCGTTCAGGGCAACCATCGCCCCACCCTCGGCAACACCCTCCATCAAACGCGCCCGCGCACAAACCAAACGCGCAGCGTCCTCGAGCGACAGCACACCCGCCACATGGGCCGCCGCCAGCTCACCCACCGAATGACCCACCAGATAATCCGGGGTCACCCCGTAATGAGACAGCAGACGGAACAGGGCCACCTCGACCGCGAACAACGCCGGCTGAGTGAACACCGTCCGCTGGAGCAGCTCCGGCTCACCCTCGATCACCCCGGCGAGCGAACGGTCCAAGTGGACGTCCAGCGCCCCGACAACCTCGTCGAACGCAGCCGCGAACACCGGCTCCGCCGCATACAACTCGCGGCCCATGCCCACACGCTGACTACCCTGTCCGGAGAACAGGAACGCGACCGAACCCGCCGAGACGGCCTCGCCCGGCGTCAGCGCCCGCAGAGCGTCCAGGAGTTCCTCACGGGTCTCCCCCACGACCACCGCACGGTGATCGAAACGAGCACGCGATACGGCCAGCGAACGGCCCACAGCCACGACGTCCAGCTCCGGCCGCTCCTCCAGGAACGACACCAGCCGATCCGCCTGCCCCGACAGAGCAGCCCCAGACTTGCCCGACACCACCCACGGCACCGGACCCGACACCGACAGCTCCTCCACCGGAGCTTCGATCTCCGTGACCTGCTCGACGATGAGGTGTGCGTTGGTACCGCTGATGCCGAAGGACGAGATGCCCGCCCGGCGCGGACGGTCGAGCTCCGGCCACTCCTGGGCCTGCGTCAGCAGCTCCACCGCGCCGGCCGACCAATCGACGTGCGAGGTCGGCTCGTCCACGTGCAGCGTCGCCGGGAGAACCCCGTTACGCATGGCCATGACCATCTTGATCACGCCCGCGACACCCGCCGCGGCCTGCGTGTGACCGATGTTCGACTTCAGCGAGCCGAGTCGAAGCGGCTCTTCGCGGTCCTGGCCGTAGGTGGCCAGCAGCGCCTGCGCCTCGATCGGGTCGCCGAGCTTGGTGCCCGTACCGTGCGCCTCCACCGCGTCCACCTCGGACGCCGACAGGCGGGCGTTGGCCAGCGCGGCGCGGATGACCCGCTCCTGCGAAGGCCCGTTCGGGGCCGTCAGACCGTTGCTCGCACCATCCTGGTTCACGGCGGAACCACGCATCACCGCGAGCACCTGGTGCCCGTTGCGCTCCGCGTCCGACAGCCGCTCCAGCACCAGCAGACCCACGCCCTCGGCCCAGCCCGTACCGTCCGCCGACGAGGAGAACGCCTTGCAACGCCCGTCCGGCGACAGCCCGCGCTGCCGGGAGAACTCCACGAACATGCCGGGCGTGGCCATGACGGACACACCGCCGGCGATGGCCACGGAGGACTCGCCCTGGCGCAGCGACTGCGCGGCGAGGTGGAGCGCGACGAGCGAGGACGAGCAGGCGGTGTCGACCGTCACCGCCGGGCCCTCCAGCCCGAAGGTGTAGGCCAGCCGGCCCGAGGCCACACTGGCGGTGTTGCCCGTCAGCAGGTAGCCGTCGTACCCGCCGGACGGCTCGTGCAGCCGCGGCCCGTACTCCTGTGCCGTCGCGCCCACGTACACACCGGTGCGGGTGCCGCGCAGCGCGGCGGGGTCGATGCCCGCCTGCTCGAAGGCCTCCCAGGCCGTCTCCAGCAGCAGCCGCTGCTGGGGCTCCATCGCCGCCGCCTCGCGGGGACTGATGCCGAAGAACTCGGCATCAAACCGGTCCGCATCGTGCAGGAAACCACCTTGGGTGGCGTAGGTCTTGCCGGGGCTGTCCGGATCGGGGGTGAAGAGCGAATCAAGGTCCCAGCCCCGGTTGGTCGGGAATCCGCCGACCGCATCGACCTCGCTGCTGACCAAACGCCACAGGTCCTCCGGAGAGGCGACCCCTCCCGGCAGCCGACATGCCATGCCCACGATCGCGATCGGCTCGTCAAGGGCTATGGCCTCGTACGCATCGTCATCCTGGCCCTGGTCCAGGCCGAGGAGCTGACCACCGAGGTGTTCGGCGAGTACGACCGGGGTCGGGTAGTTGAAAAGGAGGCCGGAGGGCAGCGAGAGCCCGGTGGCCCTGTTCAGCGCGTTCCGAAGCTCGACGGCCGAGAGGGAGTCGAAGCCCAGGTCCTTGAAGGTCGTGTCGATGTCCACATCGCGCGCCGATCCGTGGCCGAGCACTGCTGCCACGTGCGCACGCACCAGCTCCAGCTCATCGCCGCGCGGCGCGGACCGCTTCGGACCGCTCCGCCCTGCCGCAACGGTCCGGACCTGGACCGGCCCGGTCGCCGAACCCTCCAGCCAGAAAGGCTGACGCTGGAAGGCATACGTGGGCAGATCCACCAGACCCGAACCCGGCAGGAAGCGCTCCCACTCCACCCCCACACCGCCTGCGTGCGCCTCTGCGACCGAGGCCAGGAAACGATCCCGTCCACCGTCGTCGCGCCGCAGCGATCCGACAACAACAGTGCCGCCGACGCCGGCCCCGTCGGCCGTGTCACTGAGGGCCGCGGTCAGCACCGGGTGGGCACTGACCTCGATGAAGACGCGATGCCCGTCGTCAAGCAGAGCACGGGTGGCCTCTTCCAACTGGACGGTCCGGCGCAGGTTGCGGAACCAGTACCCGCTGTCGAGCTCCTCACCGTTCAGCGGCTGCCCGGTGACGGAGGAGAAGAACCTGATGTCACCGGTACGCGGCGTGACGTCGGCCAGCAGCTCCCGAAGCTCATCCTCCAGCACGTCGACGTGGGCGGAGTGAGAGGCGTAGTCGGCCGGAATGGTGCGGGCACGGTATCCCTTGACCTCACTTTGTGCGACGAGGTCGGCCAGGGCCTCCGGGTCGCCGGAGACGACCGTGCTCACGGGGCTGTTGTGTGCGGCGATATCGATCGCGCCGCCCCAATGGGCGATGAGCTCGCGAACCTCGTCGGCCGGTAGGGCTACCGACACCAACCCACCCGTACCGGCCAGCTTCACGACCGCCCGGCCGCGCAACGCGACGATCTTCGCCGCATCCTCGAGCGACAACGCACCAGCGACCACAGCCGCCGCGATCTCACCCTGCGATTGACCGACCACCGCATCCGGCTCGATGCCCACCGAACGCCACAACGCCGCCAACGACACCATCACCGCCCACAACGCGGGCTGCACCACATCCACCCGGCCGACATCAGGCGCACCATCCACACCGCGCAGCACATCCAGCAGCGACCAGTCCGTGAACGGCGCCAGAGCCCGCTCACACTCCACCAGCCGCCCTGCGAACACCGGGGAGGAGTCGAAGAGCTCAAGCGCCATGCCCTGCCACTGCGAACCCTGACCAGGGAAGACGAACACCGTCTTACCCGCACCACCCGGCACCGCACGACCCGACACCACACCAGCCGCAGGCACACCCGCAGCCAACGCCCGAACACCCGCCAGGAGCTCCTCGCGAGTCTCCCCCACCACCACCGCACGATGCTCGAAACGAGCACGCGACACCGCGAGCGAACGACCCACCGCCGCGACGTCCAGCCCCGGACGCCCCTCCAGGAACGACACCAGCCGCCCCGCCTGACCGGCCACGGCCTCGGCCGACTTGCCCGACACCACCCACGGCACCACACCCGAGCCGGACTCGACGCCAGGCGACTCCTCCTCCGCCGCCGACTCGGTGTGCCAGTCCGAAAGCACGACGTGGCAGTTCGTACCGCCCACACCGAACGAGCTGACACCTGCGTAGAGCGGCTCGTCCGGCCGCGGCCATGCCCCCAGGCTTCGCTGCACGGCGAGCTTCAACTCGTCGAACGGAATGTCTGGGTTGGGGGTCTCGAAGTTCAGGCTCGGCACGAGCTCGCGGTGACGGATGCAGAGCGCCGCTTTCAGCAGGCCGACGATGCCGGCGGCACCCTCAAGGTGTCCGACGTTGGTCTTCACCGATCCGACCCGCAGCTCGGCTCCGTCCACGCGGCCGTCACCGAGCACCGCGCCCAGAGCCGACGCTTCGATCGGGTCGCCCACCTTGGTACCCGTGCCGTGCAGTTCGACGTACTGCACCTGCTCCGCGGACACCTTGGCACGCTCGTACGCCTGCCGCAGGACGTCCTGCTGGCCGGCCGCACCCGGTACGGTGAGGCCCTCGGTCGTCCCGTCGTTGTTCATCGCGCTGCCGTGCAGCACGCAGTAGACCGGGTCGCCGTCTGCTACGGCGGCGTGCAGCGGCTTGAGCACCACGAACGCGCCGCCCTCACCGCGTACATATCCATTCGCCCTCGCGTCGAAAGTGAAGCTGAGACCGTCTGGTGAAAGTGCGCCGAACCTCTCCGCGCCGATGGTGCTGTCCGGCACCAAATTGAGGTTGACACCGCCGACGATGGCCATGGTGGACTCGCCGCGGCGCAGGCTCTCGACTGCCAGGTGCACGGCGACCAGTGAGGAGGACTGGCCGGTGTCCACGGCCGCACTCGGTCCGTGCAGGCCCAGGGTGTAGGAGATCCGGTTGGCAACGACGCCGCGGTTGAGACCGGTCAGGGTGTGGCGGGTGATGCCTTCGACCCCGTGCTGACGCGTGAGGGCAGCATAATCGTCGGCGATGACGCCGACGAAGACACCGGTCCGGCTATCGGCAAGACCGGACGGGAGGATCCTGGCGTCCTCCAGTGCCTCCCAGGCGAGCTCAAGCATCAGCCGCTGCTGCGGGTCCATCGACGACGCCTCATGCGGACTGATGCCGAAGAAGCCTGCATCGAAGCCGCTGACGTCCTCGAGGTAGCCCCCCGGCCGAGAGGGCAGTTCGGGGCGGCCTGCTGGGGGCGCGCCGATCGCACTGCGACCGTCGCGCAGCAGCTGCCACAGTTGCGCGGGGTTCGCCGCATGCGGCAATCGGCAGGACATACCGACGATGGCGATCGCCTCGGTCGATGTCGACGTGTCAGCTTGGAATTCAACCATGGTCGAGTCGCCCTACCTATTGTTACGTACGATGCCGGAGCGGAGGCTTAGCACCCGCAGCCGTGCCGCGGGTGCTAAGCCAATTTGATTCTGTTTCGTTTGCAGCTACGAGCTGGTGGTCAACTCGTATTTCGAGACGAGCACCCGCTTGAGAACTTTTCCGCTGGATCCCATCGGGAGAGCGTCGATGAACTCGACTCGACGAGGGTACTTATATGCAGCGAGACGCTGTTTTCCCCATTCGATGATCTCTTCATCCGATCCAGAGGTAACGCCCTCCGGCCTGGCAGGCACGACAATCGCCCAGACCTCCTCACCAAGCACAGGGTGCGGAACACCGATAACCGCCACCTGCGCCACGGCCGGATGCCCGAGGAGGATCTCCTCGATTTCGCGCGGATAGACGTTGTATCCGCCACGCAGAATCAAGTCCTTCTTACGGCCCACGACCGAAAGGTAGCCGTCGTCATCCAGCCTGCCGAGATCGCCGGTAAGGAACCAGCCGTCGATCAAAACTTCGGCGGTGATATCCGGGCGTCCGAGATATCCGGCCATGACGTTCGGACCGCGCACCACGATCTCGCCCACCTCACCGACGGGCAGGAGATCGATCCTGTCGGTATTCGGCCGAGCTATACCGACAGTGATGCCAGTGATCGGAACACCGACTGTTCCGGATCGAAAAGTCACGCCTGGATAGTGATAGGCGACGCTGCAGGAGGTCTCGGTCATCCCGTAGCCCTCGTACACAGGACATCCGAACGTGCTTCGGACATCCTCGAGGGTCTTGACCGGAAGCGCCGATCCCCCGCTGTACACGCGGTCGAGCCGAGGAACCGGCACTCCCTGGGCCACCGCATCGAGCAACTTGAAATACATGGTCGGCACGCCCATGAACACCGTGCATCGGTGTTCCGTCATCAGCGCGAGGGCCTCCCGCCCGGAGAACCTCGGCATCATGACGATGGATATACCGGCGCGGAATCCAGTCAGCATGCCGCAGATCTGACCGAAGCCGTGCGTCAGCGGCAGACACCCGAGCAATACGTCGTCACTCCGGAACATGTACGGAGTGGCGACCATCCTCTCGACGTTGTACAGAATATTCCGGTGGGTGAGCATCACCCCCTTCGGCTCACCCGTCGTACCGGACGTGTAGAACACGACCGCGACATCGTCGGGTTCCCGCACCGCGCAATCGTCGATCGGCGCTGTGTCCTGTGCCGCGTCCTCCAGGTCGACAGTGCCCGCGGGGCCCGCGCCGACGGTGAGGAGCACCGTGCCGAGCGGCTCCGCCACCTCTCTCGCCTGGGCGAGCAATGAGGCGGCGCACACCAGAAAATGGGCGTCGGCATCGGTCAGTACGTGATCGATCTCCGACGCGGTCGACATGACATTCAGCGGGATCGCGACGGCGCCGGCCGCCAGCACGCCGAAGTACACAACGGGAAACTGCGGGGTGTCGGCCAGGAGCATGGCGACCCGGTCTCCTGGCCGTACCCCGTTGGCTCGCAGCACGGAGGCGTAGCGACGCGCCTGTTCCCATAGCCACCCGTAGGTGAAATGCTCGGACTCGTAGATCACGGCCGAGTGTTCGGGTCGCTGTGCCGCCGTGTCGGCCAGCACGCCGGCAACTGACATGGTCATTACGACAGCAGTCCGTCTTTCGCGGCGGTGCGGGCGCCGCCACCGCGAAGCTCGGACGTGGACCAGTCCCGGGCACTCGCGGTCGGGATGTTCAATTCCTTCCAGATTCCATGAAGGGCGTCGGCGAATTTCTCGACATCCGTCTGATCGTGCACGGCAGAGGGAGCGATCCGCAGGATCTCCTCGCCCGCGGGCACGCTGGGGGCATTGATGGACTGGACGTAGATCCCGTGCCGCTCGAACAGCAGCTGGGACGCCCGCTTGCACAGATCGTCATCACCGACGAAGGCCGCGACGATATGGGAGTCCGTCGAAATGAACGGGATGTCGGCCGCGATCAGAAGGCTGTGCAGAAGCCGCGCATTCTCCGAGAGGAGCTTCCGCTCGACATCGGAGGACCGCAGGTACTGAACCGACGCCAGCGCACCTGCCGCGACCGCCGGCGGCAGCGAGGTGGTGAAGACGAACGAGCGCGAATAGGTCCGTACCGCGTCCACGAGGGCCGCCGGTCCCGCAATGTAGCCGCCGACCGTTCCGTAACCCTTTGCCAAGGTACCCATCACGACCGTGAACCGATCGGCGATGCCTTCCCGCGCGGCGATGCCGGCGCCCTGCGGGCCGTACATGCCGACCGCGTGGACCTCGTCGATGAAGGTCGTGGCACCGTACTTGTCCGCAATGTCGGCAATCTCGGCGAGCGGCGCAACGTTGCCCGACATGGAATAGACCGATTCCACGACGATGAGCTTCGGGCAGTCGGCGGGAGCGGCCGCGATCAATTCTTCCAGGTGGGCGACGTCGTTGTGCCTGAAGACATGCTTCTTCGCGCCGCTGTGCCGGAGACCGTCGATGATCGAGGCGTGGTTCTTCGCATCGGAAAATACGACGGTGTCCTTCGGCAGCCCCGCCAGAACGGAGAGGGATCCCTCGTTGGCCGTGTATCCCGACGTGAAAAGGAGAGCGGCTTCCTTGCCGTGCAGATCCGCCAGCTCATTTTCGAGAAGGACGTGATAGTGGTTGGTTCCACCGATATTCCGGGAACCTCCGGAGCCTACGCCATGAGTATCGATCGCGGCGTGCATGGCCGCGATGGCCTGGCGATTCTGGCCCATTCCCAGATAGTCGTTGCTGCACCAGACGCTGACTTCCGAATCCACCCCATCACGCCGCGCACTGGCCATGGGGTAATCACCGGAACGACGGCCGATCTCCAGGAACTCGCGCTTGCTTTCAGCGAGATCTTCAGCGGTGTTCCCACTCAGGTATGATGCCAGGTGAACGTTCATTCACTCGCCTTCTCGACGTAGCGGTTGGATTGACCTGCGAACCGAAAGGTCTACGCTAGGAATATTGCGACTTCAGGAGCACCTTGTCGGGCTTGCCGTTGCTATTCATCGGCAGTGCGCTCAAGACATGTATCTTCTCTGGCACGTGAATCGGGGAAAGCGTCTCAGCAATTCTCGCGCGGATGTTTTCGACTTCGACCACCTCAGCCGGATCGCATTCGATTGCGGCGTGGATGTGATCGCTTCCATCCTCGTCCTGCACGCCGTAGACGGCGGCGTGCCGGACACCCGGGTGGGAAAGAATTTCCGCCTCGAGAACTATTGGATGAACCTTGACGCCGCCGACCTTGATGACGTGGGCCACCCGACCCAGGAGAGTCAAATAGCCTCGCTCGTCGAGACGGCCGATATCTCCGGTGAAATACCAGCCGTCACGAAGAACTTGTGCAGTCAATTCCGGTTCGCCGTTATAGGCGTCCATCATCTGAGGCGAGCGGACGCGAACCTCACCGATTTCCCCAGCCGCTAGTTGCGCACCCGAATTCGAGTTGCAGACTACGACTTCCACCTCGGGGAAGGGCCGACCGACAGTGGCCGCGAGCTCCGGGTCGCCGTGCTCCTGAGGCGTCAGGACCGTGATCCGACCGCTCTCACTCGTGGCATACCCCTGCGCCAGAATGGGGCCGAAAAGCCGAAAAGCCTGTGCAATTCTAGCGGGTGCCGCGGGGCTGCCGCCGTAGACAATCCGCTTCAGCGAGGAAAGGCCCGCAGCTTCCACAGCGTCACTGTCGCGGATTCCTCGCTCGAGCAGATGGTCGATGACTTGGAACACGTGATTTGTTGCCATGAACGTCCACGAGACCTCCTTCTCCGCAGAGACGGTGTCCACGAATTTCTCGGCATCGAAGGTCTCATGGAGATAGAGCGCTCCGCCCAAGGCGAAGACTGCGTCTGCCATCGCGGCAACGCCATGGCTCAGAGGGGTCGACACCAGGATCGACGCACAGTCGTATTCACGACCGACCTCCATCCATGCACGCATGGTGGCTTCCCATGCGCGGCCCGACAACCGGATGCCCTTGGGCCGTCCCGTGCTGCCACTCGTGAAGCCGATGAAGGCTAGCGCATCCGGATCCCATGAAATGGCGTCCGGGGTATCGGCGACATCGACCCGGCCGACCTCATTGCGTTCCCCATGTTGAAGTCGCGTTACCGGGATCCCACTGCCATCAGCGAGCTCCGTCGCGCGCTCCGAACCTTCGGCATCGGCATAGATGGTCACGGCTTCGGTTTCGCGCAAGATCTGGATCTGGTGATCCAGCGGAAGGATCGTTGCCCTGGTACCAGGATTGGTGGTTCGCAAATAGCACACGGCGCCGCCGAGCAGATGTGTCGCGTACCGCACGGTGAGCATCTCAGGGCTGTTGGGTGCGACCAGAATCGCTACTACATCCCCCTTGCCCACTCCGCGGTTGCGCAGCGCAAGGAACGTTTCAGTCACGGACCGAATCAGGTCACTACCGGAGAAGGCTTCGCCACGCCAATGAACGACATCTCGATCCGGCGCGGCCGCGAGCAGCGAGAGGATCTCCGAGACATAACTTTTACTTGCACTCCACCAGTGCCCGGGCAGGCTCATGGGATCTTCCTTTGATTTCGCCAATAGCGACGTTATCCGATTGGGCGGTTCAATCTTCGCCATGCAATTGAAGTAAGCGGTAGATCGTTCGACTGGCTACAACGGAGTGTCGGAAGGCATCCCGATCTGGGTAGCCGTTCGGCGCACGCGCCGTACGGCTACCCAGGGTGTCGGCGTTCTCGATTGGGTGCGGCTCGTTTCGAGGGATGTCCTGACCTGGGGAGATGTTGATTGGTGTGTGGGCGGGCAGGTCTCTCCTTGACGAGAGGGGGCGTTGCCGGTGGGGTCGTTGTTCGATGCGATCGAGGCCGAGGAGGCCGTGGTCCGGGAGCGTGTGGAAGAACTCGAGTCCCGGGTGGCCGAGTTGACGGTGCGGCTGGAGGCCGAGCGTGAACGGCTGTCTCGGCTGGTGATCACGCGGGAGACGGCCGGCGAGCTTCTCGCGAGGACGGTCGGCGGTGATCCGGGAGAGACAGTGCGGGAGACGCCGCCGGCGGCGGAAGAGGTGTCGCCGTTCGCGGGGCGGAGCGGCGGGTCGTGGGGGTTCTGACGGTGCCGAAGTGGCGGCCGGGCCTGGAGCCGAGTGTGCTGCCACGGGTCTACCAGGACATCCTGGAGGTCGTGGGGGACGCTCCGGGGCCCGTGCGGGCCAAGCAGATCGTGCCGAGGATCGGCCTTGCGGCCGAGACCGCGAAGATCGAGGGGCACGCGCGAAGCTGAAGCGTCTGGTCGAACGGGGCCGGCTGGACGAGGACTCGCCCGGCCCGTTCACCCCGTCCCGCACCAGGACCACCGGTTCGCCCAACTCGCCCTGAACCTCGATCCATCGCGTGCATTCTGATCAGGGGTGTCGGGCGGGTTCGGGGTGGTCTTTCGGGTGCGGGGAGCAGGGTGTGCCGGGTGGCCGTCCGGTGCGGGTTCTCCGACAGGCGTCCTCGGCGATGCCCGCGATCGCCTCACGGATCTTCTTCCTGACCGCGACCGCGAGCGCGAGCGCGAGCGAGAACCGTGCACCGGCTGTGCGGCAGATCTGGACGGCCTTGTGGGAGAAGTACGCGGAATCGGCGCGGACTACGCGGAATCGGCGCGGACGATGATCTGGGCGGTGATGCCCATCGCCCGCACGGTGGCCG
>NZ_JBFAET010000088.1:0-36704 GCF_040642095.1 Streptomyces sp. NPDC020362 | reverse complement strand
AGCGCGGCCTTCAGCCGGTGGTGCACCGACAGCGAATCGTCACCGAGAGCCCGCGCGGCGGCCAGGACCGGCTCGCGCTGCGGTCCCTTGGGGACCCCCGCGGCTGCACGCTCGTACAGCCGAGCGCCCTCCTCCAGGACCGGACCGGTGTCGATGCCCGCCGGGATCTTGATCTGCGCGTGGTGCCGCCAGGTGGTGACCGGATCCGACCAGGCCTCCACCGTGTAGGTCCAGCGGCCGGGCGTGCTGGGCGTGACGGTGGCGCCCCAGCGGTCGGTTCCCGGGGCGAGTTCACGCATCGGCGTCCAGGGGCCCGCGCGCCCCTCGGGATCCCGCAGCACGACGTTCGCCGCGACGGCGTCGTGCCCCTCCCGGAACACGGTGGCCGACACCTCGAACGACTCGCCCGCCACGGCCTTGGCGGGCCTGCGCCCGTGCTGGACCACGGGGCGTACGTCGAGGACGGGGATACGGCCGACGGCGGTGCCGCCCGCGGCCGGGGCAGGACGCTGCCGGGGCGTGGCCGGATCGCGGTGGTTCTCCGCCCGCGCTCCCGGTTTTCTGCCCGAAATCGGCTGTCCGGCTGTCCTGCCGGGGGGCGTGGGCGCTGACGAGTGGTGGTGCGTGGCGGGCATGACCGCTCCTGTCCGCTTCAACGTGGGTGTGGGCGGAGGGATATGGGGAGGTGGGTCCTGCGGACGAGCTGTGGTGCTGCTGTGGGCGTACCGGAGGAGCCTTCCCACCCTATTCGGGTGGGCAATCCGGCACTTTGTTAACTACTCACGCGTACGTCTACGCACAAGACCGGCCCACTTTTCCAGGTTCCCGCAGGCTCCGTTCCCACGCCCCGCCGCCCCCGCGCCGTGCTCCTTTCACGCCCCGACACCCGTCCCGGTACGTCCCCACCGACCCCGCGGTAACCACTACCGTCGACATCGACGACGAGACGTACAGTGCTGTGCGTCTCACCCCGCAACGCGTCCGAGGTGGAAAGTGAAGGCGATCCGTCGGTTCACCGTCCGTCCCGTTCTCCCCGAACCCCTCCGGCCGCTGAGCGACCTGGCGCGCAATCTGCGCTGGTCCTGGCATGCGGAAACGCGCGACCTGTTCCAGTCCGTCGACCCCGAACGCTGGACCGCCGCCGAGGGCGACCCGGTGCGGCTGCTCGGCGGGGTACGCCCGGCCCGGCTTGCCGAGCTGGCCGGGGACCGGCGGTTCCTGCGCCGGCTGACCGCGGTCGCCGACGATCTCGACGACTATCTGTCCGGCGACCGCTGGTACCAGCACCAGGGCGACGGACTGCCCGCCGCCGTCGCCTACTTCTCCCCCGAGTTCGGCATCACGGCCGCACTGCCCCAGTACTCCGGCGGCCTCGGCATCCTGGCCGGCGACCATCTGAAGGCGGCCAGCGACCTCGGCGTCCCCCTGATCGGTGTCGGCCTGCTCTACCGGCACGGCTACTTCCGCCAGACCCTGTCCCGGGACGGCTGGCAGCAGGAGCACTACCCGGTGCTCGACCCGTACGAGCTGCCCGTCGGCCTGCTCAAGGAGGCCGACGGCACGCCGGCCGGGCTCTCCCTCGCCCTGCCCGGCGGCCGGGCGCTGCACGCCCGGATCTGGCTGGCCCAGGTGGGCCGGGTGCCCCTGCTCCTGCTCGACTCGGACGTGGAGGAGAACGACCTCGGCGAACGCGGGGTGACCGACCGGTTGTACGGCGGCGGCAGCGAGCACCGGCTGCTCCAGGAGATGCTGCTCGGGATAGGGGGTGTCCGAGCCGTGCGGACCTACTGCCGGCTCACCGGGCACGCGGAGCCCGAGGTGTTCCACACCAACGAGGGACACGCCGGCTTCCTCGGTCTGGAACGGATCGCCGAACTGTGCGACACGGGCCTGGACTTCCCATCGGCGCTGGAGGCCGTACGGGCCGGGACCGTGTTCACCACCCACACCCCGGTCCCGGCCGGCATCGACCGTTTCGACCGGGAGCTGGTCGCCCGGCACTTCGGGGCGAACGCCGAACTGCCGCGCATCGACGTCCAGCGGATCCTGGCGCTGGGCATGGAGACCTACCCGGGAGGCGAGCCGAACCTGTTCAACATGGCCGTGATGGGGCTCAGGCTGGCCCAGCGGGCGAACGGGGTCTCGCTGCTGCACGGGCAGGTCAGCCGGGAGATGTTCGCGGGACTCTGGCCGGGATTCGACGCCGCGGAGGTGCCGATCACCTCGGTCACCAACGGGGTGCACGCCCCGACCTGGGTCGCCCCGGAGGTGCTCAGGCTGGGCGCCCGGGAGGTCGGCGCCGAGCGGGCCGAGGACGCGCTGACCGTCGGCGGTTCCGAGCGCTGGGACTCGGTCGAGGACATCGCGGACCAGGAGATCTGGGAGCTGCGCCGCACCCTGCGCGAACAGCTGGTGCTGGAGGTGCGGGACCGGCTGCGCGCCTCCTGGCGGCAGCGCGGCGCCGGGAACGCGGAGCTGGGCTGGATCGACGGCGTGCTCGATCCCGACGTCCTGACCATCGGGTTCGCCCGCCGCGTCCCGTCGTACAAGCGGCTCACGCTGATGCTGCGGGACCGCGACCGGCTGATGGAGCTGCTGCTGCACCCGGAGCGGCCGGTCCAGATCGTCGTCGCGGGCAAGGCGCATCCGGCGGACGACGGCGGGAAGCGGCTGGTGCAGGAGCTGGTGCGGTTCACCGACGACCCGCGGGTGCGCCACCGCATCGTCTTCCTGCCCGACTACGGCATGGGGATGGCACAGAAGCTCTACCCGGGCTGTGACGTCTGGCTCAACAACCCGCTGCGCCCGCTGGAGGCCTGCGGCACCTCGGGGATGAAGGCCGCGCTCAACGGCTGCCTCAACCTCTCCGTGCTGGACGGCTGGTGGGACGAATGGTTCAAGCCGGACTTCGGCTGGGCCATCCCCACGGCGGACGGCGCGGCCACCGACACGGACCGGCGTGACGACATCGAGGCGGCGGCCCTCTACGACCTCCTCGAACAGCGGGTGACCCCGCGCTTCTACGAGCGCGGCCGGGCCGGGCTGCCCGACCGCTGGATCGAGATGGTCCGCCGCACGCTCTCGCTGCTCGGCCCGAAGGTGCTGGCCGGCCGCATGGTCCGGGATTACGTCGACCGGCTGTACGCGCCCGCCGCCCTGTCCCACCGCGCGCTGACCCCCGAGACGGCCACGGAACTGGCCGCCTGGAAGGCCAGGGTGCGCGCCGCGTGGTCCGGCGTGAGTGTCGACCACGTCGAGACGACGGCCCAGGCGGCCACCGCGGAACTCGGCACGACCGTGGGTCTCAGGGTGCGGGTGGGGCTGGGCGAGCTGACCCCGGACGACGTCGAGGTGCAGGCGGTCTCGGGCCGGGTCGACGCCGAGGACCGCATCACCGACGCCACGACGGTCCCGCTGAAGCCCACCGGCGCCCCCGACCTGGAGGGCCGCCGCCTCTACGAGGGCCCCCTCTCCCTGGACCGCACCGGCCCCTACGGCTACACGGTCCGCATCCTGCCGGCGCACCCCCTCCTCGCGTCGAGCGTGGAACTGGGGCTGGTGGCGGTGCCGTCGGAGGAGACGGCGGAGGGGGCGGGGGTGCTGATGCGGTAGGGGATGCGCGAGGGGCGGCGCGGGGCAGCGCCTCGCACCGCCCTACGGCGCGATCGGGCGGGCCGGGCCGAAGCGTCCGTTCCCCGGAGAGAGCCGGGGAGTACAGCCGCCAGAGCGTCGCGAGCAGCACCGGTGCCGGCCGCACGCCCGGTGCCGTCGGCCGCGTCGCCGGACCGTGCTGCGAGCCCGCCCCGGTCGGGTCTCATTCCTCCGACAGCCCCGCGCACAGTCGCTTCAGCACCGCCCCGCACCGGCGGGCGTACGCGTGCTGCAGGCCCCGCGTCGCCGCCCCGCCCGCGCGGGCGTACCACTTCTGGGCGCGGCTGAAGGCGGCCACGGTCAGCCAGACCGTGCCGTCGCCCGTGCGGTCGACCACGAAGGCCTCCTCGCCGCACTCGGGGTGGCCTTCCAGGGTGCCGTAGGCCCAGCCGGCTCTGCGGCCCTCCGTCACCGTCCAGATGATGCGGCAGGGGGCCTTGATCAGGCCGGCGAGGGTGACCGTGACGTCCACGCCCGGGGCCGCCCGGTCGGCGGTGGCGTCGATGCCCACGCCGAGGGCGCGGTGCATCTCCCAGGTGAGGACCGCCTCGGCGGCCCGGTCGAAGACCTTGTGGCCCTCGCCGAGGCGTGTGCGCACGAGCAGAGGGCGGAAGCCGGGCGGGCAGTGGGCCAGATCGTCGCGGGTCACGCCGACCGGTTCGTAGGTGAAGGACGCCTGGGACATGGGTCACAAGCGTAGGGCGGTACCCCGGGCGCGTTCCGCCGGGGTACCGCCTGTCAGCCGTTCGGTCAGCTGGTGACGTTGACCGCGGTCCAGGCCGCCTTCACCGTCGAGTACTCGGTGCTGCCGGAGCCGTACAGGTCCGACGCCGCGCTCAGGGTCGCCGCGCGGGCGTCCGAGTAGTCGGTCGTCGACGTCATGTACTCGGTCAGCGCCTTGTACCAGATCTGCAGCGCCTTGGCGCGACCGATGCCGGTCACCGTCGAGCCGTTCTTCGTCGGGGAGTTGTAGCTCACACCGTTGATCGTCTTCGCACCGCTGCCCTCCGACAGCAGGTAGAAGAAGTGGTTCGCCACACCCGACGAGTAGTGGACGTCCAGGTCGCCGACGGACGAGGACCAGTAGTCCGCCGAGCCGCCGTCCTTGCTGGGCTTGTCCATGTAGCGCAGCGGGGTGCCGTCGCCGTTGATGTTGATCTTCTCGCCGATGAGGTAGTCACCGGGGTCCTTGGCGTTGTTGGCGTAGAACTCCACGCCCGTGCCGAAGATGTCCGAGGTGGCCTCGTTCAGGCCGCCGGACTCACCGCTGTAGTCCAGGCCGGCGGTGTTGGCGGTGACACCGTGGCTCATCTCGTGACCGGCCACGTCGAGCGAGGTCAGCGGGTCGGTGTTGCCCTCACCGTCGCCGTAGGTCATGCAGAAGCAGCTGTCGTCCCAGAAGGCGTTCACGTACGCGTTGCCGTAGTGGACGCGGGAGTAGGCGCCGACACCGTTGTTCTTGATGCCGCTGCGGCCGAAGGTGCTCTTGTAGAAGTCCCAGGTCTCCTGCGCACCGTAGGCGGCGTCGGCGGCGGCCGTCTGGTCGCTGGAGGAGCTGGATGCGGTGCCGGTGCCGAAGCTGTTGGTCGAGCTGCTGACCAGGGTGCCCTTGCCGGACGTCTTGCGGGCCAGGTTGTAGGTCTTGTGACCGCCCCGGGAGGCGTCGGTCAGGTTGTACGACGAGCCCGACTGGGTCGTGGTGAGGCTGACGGTGCCCGAGTACAGCGTCTTGCCGGTGCCGGTCGCGTTCTCGATGCCCTGGCGCTCGAAGAGCTTCTTGCCGGTGGCGGCGTCGGTGATGACGTGCAGCTGGTTCGGGGTGCCGTCGTCCTGGAGGCCGCCGACGACCGTCTCGTAGGCGAGGACGGGCTTGCCGGAGCCGGCCCAGATCACCTTGCGCGCGCCGTCCGCGGACGTCTTGGCGGAGCCCAGGGTCCTGGCGGCGCTCACGGCCTGCTTCGCGGCCTTGGCGGCGGTGATCTGCGGCTTGAGCGAGGCCACCTTGATGGCCGACTTGGTGGCCTTGGTGACGCCCTCGGTTCTGCCGGACCTGGCGGTGTGGACGACCAGGTCGCCGCCGAGGACCGGCAGGCCCGCGTAGGTGCGCTCGTAGCGGGTGTGGACGGTGCCGTCTGCGTCCTTGGCGACGTCCTTGACGACGAGCTTCTCCTTGGCGCCGAGGCCGATCTGCCGCGCGGTGCCTGCGGCGTCGGCCTCGGCCTTCTGTATCAGGGTGGTGCGGGCAGCGGCGGACAGCGCGGCCGGGGCGGCAGTCAGCGGCTTGGCGGCTGCGGACCCGGCCGGGGTCTGGGCGCTGGCGCTGGTGGCCAGACCGGTGGAAATGAGGGCTCCGGCGGCGACAGCGGTGGCGATGGCCAGAGTGGCGCGCTTGTGACGCGCGTAGAGGGGGCTCACGAAAGCTCCTTCTGGTGGGGGAGACCGGGCAGTGTGGGGTTACTGGCCGGTGAGTATGGCGTTGTCAAATTGCTGTGCTGCTGCGGCGGGTGAGGGAACTGTGACATCGAGGGCGCGTACATGTCATGACCCTGAAGTGATGTTGGCCGAAAACCGACAGTCGGGCGAATATTTCAGGGATGTGGCCCCACGTTTCGGGTGTGTGAACGGGCGCCGCCCGAGGGTGTCGAACCCTCCGACGGCGCCCTGTTCCCGAACCGGTTGCCTGCGGTTTACGGGAACGTCAGCTTCCAGCTGTTGATGGTTCCGACGTCCTGCGCCGCCTGGTCCTGGACCTTCAACTTCCAGGTTCCGTTGGCCGTTTGGGAGGAGGCGTTGACCGTGAAGGTCTGCTTCACGTTGTCCGCCGAGTCGGACGAGGAGAAGTTCTTCAGGCGGTAGGAGGTGCCCGACGGACCGACGAGATCGATCACCAGGTCACCCCGCCAGGTGTGCGTGATGTCGACGCTCACCTGAAGATTGCTTGGCGCATTTCCGCTCCTGCCGGAGACGGTGATCGCCGAGGTCACCGCGGGCCCGTTGTCCGGGATCGACACCGGGGTGGTGTTCTCGTACGACGAACCGCCGCCGCCACCGCCGCCGGAGCGGGAGCCGACGTTGACGGCCGCCCAGGCGTCCTGCACCGCCTTGTACTCGGCGCTGGAGGTGCCGTACAGCTCGCCCGCCGCCGCGAGGGTGCCGGTACGAGCGGCCGCGTAGTTGGTGGTGGACGTCCACTTGGTGGTCAGCGCCCGGTACCAGATCTGCAGCGCCTTGTCCCGGCCGATGCCGGTGACCGGGAGGCCGTCCGACGTCGGCGAGTTGTAGCTGACGCCGTTGATGACCTTGGCGCCGCTGCCCTCGCTGAGCAGGTAGAAGAAGTGGTTGGCCACGCCCGACGAGTAGTGCACGTCGAGGTTGCCGACGCCCGAGTACCAGGAGTCGGCGGAGCCGCCGTCCTTGCTGGGCTTGTCCATGTAGCGCAGCGGGGTGCCGTCGCCGTTGATGTCGATCTTCTCGCCGATGAGGTAGTCGCCGACGTCCGTGCTGTTGTTGGCGTAGAACTCCACGCCGGTGCCCATGATGTCGCTGGTGGCCTCGTTCAGGCCGCCGGACTCGTCGCTGTACTCCAGGCCCGCGGTGTTGGAGGTGACGCCGTGGCTCATCTCGTGGCCCGCGACGTCCAGCGCGGTCAGCGGGTCGTTGTTGCCGGAGCCGTCGCCGTAGGTCATGCAGAAGCAGCTGTCGTCCCAGAAGGCGTTCACGTACGCGTTGCCGTAGTGGACGCGGGAGTAGGCGCCGACGCCGTCGTTCTTGATGCCGCTGCGGCCGAAGGTGTTCTTGTAGAAGTCCCAGGTCTCCGCCGCACCGTAGTGCGCGTCCGCGCCCGCGGTCGCCGCGTTGGACGTGGTGCCGTTGCCCCAGGTGTCGTTGGTCTGGGAGAACAGCGTGCCGGTGCCCGAGGAGCCGTGGTTCAGGTTGTACGTCTTGTGGCCGCCGCGCGCCCCGTCGGTCAGCGTGTAGTTCGACCCCGACTGGGTCGTGGTCAGCGACACCTGGCCGCTGTACTGGGTGTTTCCGATGCCGGTCCTGATGCCCTGGTACTCGAAGAGCTTCTTGCCGGTGGCGGCGTCGGTGATGACGTGCAGCTGGTTCGGGGTGCCGTCGTCCTGGAGGCCGCCGACCACGGTCTCGAAGGCGAGGACGGGCTTGCCGGAGCCGGCCCAGATCACCTTGCGCACGCTGTCCGCGGACGACTTGGTGCTGCCGAGGGCCTTGGCGCGCTGCACGGCCTGCTTCTCGGCGGCCGACTTCGTCACGGCAGGGGTGAGGCCGGCGACGCTCAGAGTGGCGTTGCTTGCCTTGATGACGCTCTTGGTCGCGCCCGACTTGGCGGTGTCGACGATGAGGTCGCCGCCGAGCACCGGAAGACCCGCGTACGTCCGCTCGTAGCGGGTGTGCACGGTGCCGTCGGCGTCCTTGACGACGTCCTTGACGGCCAGCCGCTCCTTGCTGCCGAGGCCGATCGCCTTGGCCGTGGCGGCCTTTTCGGCGTCGGCGTGGCGTATCAGCTCGGTGCGCTGCGAGGGCGAGAGCTTGAGCGCCATGTGGGCGGGGTCGGCCTTGCCGGCCTGCGGCTTCGCCGGGGTGGCGGACGCAGCGCCGGACTGGACGGCCGCGGCGATCAGGGCGGCGACGCCCGCGAGGGCGACGGTGGCGGTGCGGCGACGCGTGGTGTGGGAGGTGCGTCTGCGAGAGGTGCTACTCAACACTGACTCCTTCTGCGTGACCGCGGGTCGCGCGGCCAGGGGAGACCGGACGGTGGGTTGGGACGTCCGGGCAGAACAGGGCGTTACGCGGAACCACGTGCAGGTGCAGGACCGGCTCACGCGGAGCAAGTGTGGGGTTGCTGTGAGTCGGCCGTGGGAAGAGTGGCAGGGGATCACGGTATCTGTCAGGACCGCGTCATAAAGTTGGCTGGAAATGGTTCGTTGACCGGATGTTCATGTTCGGTATGCGGACTGTTGGTGATCCTCGGCGTGCAGTGGTGCACGCCGCACGCCGGCGCACGACCACCTGCCCCCGGGCCCCCTCGGCGCCGCTGCCGGGGCGGCGCCCCACCGGCACACAATGAGGCGTTGCCCATGGAAGGCGATGACATCAACGGGGGTGCTGCGATGAGCAGTTGGGTGTACGTCGGCGGCGGATCGGGGCCGAACGGGACCGGGGGAGCGGCACAGGTGCTCGCGGTGCACGCGGCCCTGCTGCCGGTGGGACAGCAGGGCCGGGTCCTCTATTTCTCGGGCAGCCAGTGGGTGGAGGCCCCCGTGTGGGAGGCCATCGAGAACGAGCCGAACCCGGTGGCCGATTCCCGCTATCCGGCGGGGAAGGCCCAGATCGATCACACCAGGCTGTACGACTGCGCGACACGACAGGTGTCCAATCCGGGCTCCCCGGACGCCGACCTGTTCTGCAGCGGCCACGCCTTCCGGCCGGACGGGCGGCTGGTCGTCGCGGGCGGTACGCAGCACTGGCCCGACCCCGCCGAAGGCGACCCGCACCACGCCCACTGGAGCGGCACGCGTGCCAGCTGGCTGTTCGACCACACGGCGCAGTTCCGGGCCCGGCCCGGAGCGGCCGTCACGGCACTCTGGCACGGCGACCGGCACCTGGACCTCTTCGCCACCGGCACGGACGGGGCGGTGTGGAGCGCCTGGTGGGAGCCGGGCACCGGCTGGGTGCCGTGGTTCCAGATCCAGCCCAGGGTACGGATGCAGCCGGGGGCGACGGTCACCGCGCTGTGGCGGAACGCCGGCCACCTGGACCTGCTTGCCACCGGCACGGACGGGGCGGTCTGGAGCACCTGGTGGGAGGCGGGACCGGGCTGGCAGCCGTGGTTCCTCGTCCGTCCCGAGGTCAGGATGCAGCCCGGCGCCACCGTCACCGCCCTCTGGCACGGCGACCAGCACCTCGACCTCTTCGCCACCGGCACCGACGGGGCGGTCTGGAGCACCTGGTGGGACCCCGCCGGCGGCTGGCGGCCCTGGTTCCTCATCCATCCCGAGGTGAAGATGCGGCCGGGGGCGACGGTGACCGCGCTGTGGCGGAACGCCGATCACCTGGATCTGTTCGTCACGGGGACGGACGGGGCGGTGTGGAGCGCCTGGTGGGAGCCGGGGCCGGGCTGGCAGCGGTGGTTCTTGATCCATCCCGAGGTGAAGATGCAGCCGGGAGCGACGGTGACCGCGCTGTGGCGGAACGGCGATCACCTGGATCTCTTTGCCACCGGCACGGACGGGGCGGTCTGGAGCGCCTGGTGGGAGCCGGGGCCGGGCTGGCAGCGGTGGTTCTTGATCCATCCCGAGGTGAAGATGCGGCCGGGGGCGACGGTGACCGCGCTGTGGCGGAACGCCGGTCATCTGGATCTGTTTGCCATGGGGACGGACGGGGCGGTGTGGAGTGCTTGGTGGGAGCCGGGGCCGGGCTGGCAGCCGTGGTTCCTCGTCCATCCCGAGGTCAGGATGCAGCCCGGCGCCACCGTCACCGCCCTCTGGCACGGCGACCAGCACCTCGACCTCTTCGCCACCGGCACCGACGGAGCGGTCTGGAGCACCTGGTGGGAGCCCGGACCCGGCTGGCAGGCCTGGTTCCTCATCCTGAACGGGCAGTTCTGGGTGTACGCGGGATCCCTGAGCAGGGATCCGGCCCAGCGCGGGGCGGGCGCACCCATGGGCGGCGGCCGGTGGTATCCCACACTGGTGACCCTGGCCGACGGCGGTGTCCTCGCGCTCACGGGACACCCGCTGATCGGCCAGTACGGGGACCGCTACTACGACTACGACGAGCGGCACAACAACACCAAGCCGGAGATCCACCACCAGCAGAGCAACTCCTGGCAGGGCGTGGACAAACAGCTCGGGGTGAGCGGCGCCCACGACTACGCGGTCTACTACCCGCGGCTGCATGTGCTGCCGCACACCGGTGAAGTCTTCGTCGTACAGCCCCTCTACAGCCGGCTCGTGACCACCAACCCCCAGTCGGGCAACCTGTATTCGGCGAACCCGGACGACACCTCGCCGCCCTACGCGGTGGACGTCATGGACAAGAGCCTGTGCTACGACGCCGGGGCCCGGCAGGTCACCCGCGCGTTCACCGGGCCGCAGGCCATCGACGGGATGTACCTGGACCGCTTCTTCACGAGCCAGCCCACCACCTCCGTGCTGCTGCCGCTGCACCACGAGGAGAACTACCGCCCACGGGTGCTGGCCTGCGGTGCCCAGCAGGCCGTCGTCACCGACCTGGGGGCCGCCGATCCGCACTGGGCGCCCACGGCGGCGCGCGCCCTGACCGACCCGGCCTCGGGCCGGCCACCGGTGCGCCACTTCTGCACCGCCACCCTTCTGCCGACCGGGGACGTGCTCGTCTCCGGGGGCGTCACCAAAGAGGTGTACAAGGAGACCGACGGCGTCCGCACGGCCGAGCTGTACCACCCGTCGGCGTCCGGCGGCAGCTGGAGCACCGGCGCGGTCGCGGCCGAGACCCGCGGATACCACTCCGTCGCGCTCCTCACGCCCGACGGCCGTGTGTGGACGGCCGGCTCCGAGTTCAACGACACCTCGACCCCGAATCTGTCCATCGAGCTGTTCGAACCCGACTATGTGGCGGTCGCCGACCGGGTCACCATCAGGTCCGCACCGGGGGCCGTCGGCTACGGCCGGACCTTCCGTGTCGACTACACCCCGACCTCCACCGGCACGCCGATCGCGAGGGTCGTCCTCATGCGGTGCGGCTCCGTGACCCATTCCTTCGACGGCGACCAGCGGTATGTGAGCGTGCCCTTCACGGGTGCGGGCTCCTCGCTCACCGTCACCGCACCCCCGGACGGCACCGTGGCGCCCCCCGGCTTCTACATGCTCTGGCTCGTCGACAGCAACGGGCTGCCCTGCAGGACGGCGCCCTTCATCAGGCTCGGCTGAGCCCCCGGCCCAGCCCTGCCCGGTGGGCCAGGGCGGGTTCGTCCGGCGGATCACGCCGGATGCAGGGGTCGCGATTCCGTGAGCACTGGCTGGTGCGGAAACGCGGGGATCCGTGCTTGACGAGCAGTGGTGGCGTCGGCCGGCCGTGAGCAATCCGGCCCGGTGGGCGGTGATGGGTGGTCACCGTCCGTAGGGCGCGACTGCCAGGACCGAATCGGCGGGCGCGTGCGGTAGGGGCTTTTGGCCTCCGGCCCCCGCGGCCCGGAAACGGTTCTGTACGGGGCGGTGGAGTTGAGCCTGCCGGCCTTCGGCGTCGGTGGAATGCCGGTGCGCTGCAGGCAGAGCGGCGCAGAATTGCGCGCATGGCCGAGCTTGTCGCACCATCCGCTGATGGCACGCCCGTCACTGCTCTCGACAACGGCAGAGGGCCGACGCTGCTCCTCGTTCACGGGGGCGGTGGGGACGCCAGGTCCTGGGACGGCGTCATACGGTCGCTGACCGACGACTTCCGGGTCGTCAGGGTGACCCGTCGCGTCTATGTCCCGGGGGCGAGTGTCCCGCCGACGTACTCGATGGCCGTCGAGGCTGCGGACGTTCTGGCGGTCGCCGGACTCCTCGACCGGCCTGTGCTCCTGGTCGGGCACTCCTCGGGTGCGGTCGCCGCTTTGGAAGCCGCCTTGCTCGCGCCCGAGATGTTCGCAGGCTTGTTCCTCTACGAGCCGCCGATGCCCACCAGGTCGCTGGTCGGAGCGGAGGCGGCCCGGCGCGCCCGCGAGGCCCTCGCTGCAGGAGATCCGGGTGAGGCGATGCGGATCCACCTGCGTGACATCGTCCAACTCCCCGCGGAGTTGGTCGACACGCTGGTCGCGGATCCGAAGGCGCAGGCTGCGTTCGCTTCGAAGGCGGCAGGGCAGGTCGCCGACATCGACGCGCTCGATGCGCTCGGGGTCGGCGTCGACCGCTTCAGGCGGCTCGATGTGCCGACCACCCTGGTCGAGGGCGACATGAGCCCGGCCCACCTGCGGGAGCGACTGGCCGACTTGGCGGTCGCCCTGCCGAGGGCGCGGGTCCTCACACTCGCGGGCCAGGGACATGCTGCTCATCTCACAGCCCCTGGGGTACTGGCGGACACGATCCGGGAGGTGGCCGAGCGGGTGCTGTGCTGACTTCTGGCGCGCATGACGGTTGTGCCGAGAATGAAGATCGAAAAAGACCCGACAAGGATCGCTGCTGAACGTAGCCACTGCTGACGGGATCGCGGATGTGCCGATCCACTGCTGACGAACTGTCCTCACCGCCGACGGAGTTGCGGATCCTGGACACCGGACAGGCGCTAGGCCAGGCTGTCCCGCCAGGCCCGGTGCAGGTCCGCGAAGCGGCCCGTGCCCGCGATGAGTTCGTCCGGGTGACCGTCCTCGACGATCCGGCCGTGTTCCATGACCAGGACCCGGTCCGCGATCTCCACCGTGGACAGCCGGTGGGCGATCACCACGGCGGTGCGGCCCCGCAGCACCGTCGACATCGCCTGCTGCACGGCCCGTTCGCCCGGGATGTCCAGGGAGCTGGTCGCCTCGTCCAGGATCAGCACCGCCGGGTCCGCCAGCAACGCGCGGGCGAAGGCGACCAGCTGGCGCTGTCCGGCCGAGATGCGCCCGCCGCGTTTGCGGACGTCGGTGTCGTACCCGTTCGGCAGTGCGCTGATGAACTCGTGCGCGCCGATCGCCTTCGCGGCCCGCTCGATCTCCTCACGCGTGGCGTCGGGCCGTCCGATCGCGATGTTGTCCGCCACCGTGCCGGAGAACAGGAAGGCTTCCTGCGTCACCATGACCACACCCCGTCGCAGCTCGGGCACCGTCAGCTCGCGCAGGTCGACGCCGTCCAGCAGCACCCGGCCGTCGGAGGGGTCGTAGAACCGGGCGAGCAGCTTGGCCAGGGTCGACTTGCCCGCACCCGTGGAGCCGACCACCGCGACCGTCTGTCCGGCCGGGAGGGTCAGGTCGAAGCGGGCCAGCACCTCGCCGCCGGTGCGGTAGGCGAAGCGGACCCCGTCGAAGACGACCTCGCGCCCGGGCAACTCACCCTTTGACGGAGGCAGTTCGCGCGGCACCGACGGCTCCGGCACGGACGGCGTCTGGGCCAGCAGCCCGGCGATCTTCTCCAGGGAGGCGGCCGCCGACTGGTAGGAGTTGAGGAACATGCCCAGCCGGTCGATCGGGTCGTACAGCCGCCGCAGGTACAGCACCGCCGCCGCCAGCACGCCCAGCTCCAGCGAGCCGGACGCCACCCGGTGGGCACCCCACAGCACGATCGCCGCGACCGCCGTGTTGGCCACCAGCCGGGAGCCGACCACGTACCGGGCCATCTCCAGCATCGCGTCCCCGTTGGTCCGCTCGTGCCGCCGGTTCAGCACGGCGAACTCGGCGTCGTTCGCGGCCTCCCGGCGGAAGGCGCGCACCGGCCGGATGCCGTTCATCGTCTCCACGAACTTCACGATCACCGCCGCGATCGCCGTGGACCGTACGCGAAAGACGCGGCCCGCACGTCGCTGGTAGAGCCGGACGAGCAGGTACAGCGGCACGAAGGAGGCCACCGCGACCGCGCCGAGGCCCAGATCCAGCCAGAGCAGCATCGCCGAGATGTAGACGAAGGACAGGACGACGGTCACCAGCTCCTGGAGTCCCTCGTCGAGGAGCTCGCGCAGCGACTCGACGTCCGTCGTGGAACGGGAGATCAGCCGGCCCGAGGTGTACCGCTCGTGGAAGTCGATGCTCAGCGCCTGCGCGTGCCGGAAGATCCGGCCCCTGAGGTCCAGCAGCACGTCCTGGCTGACCCGGGCGGACGCCTCGATGAACGCGAACTGCAGCCCGCCGGAGACCAGCGCGGACAGCAGATAACCGACGGCCACCGCGATCAGCGGCCCCCGGTCGTGGTCCCGCAGCGCCGGTACGGCGTTGTCGATGGCGTACGCCACCAGCAGCGGGCCCGCCTGCACGGCCGCCTGCTGGAGCAGCAGAAGCAGAGTGGTGACGGCGACCGGTGCCCTCATGGGGGCGAGCAGCGAGCGCAGCAGGACGGCCGTGGCACCGGGCGGGACGGGCAGGACGTCCTGGTCGAACGGGTCGCCGGCGTCCTTGCGGGGTGGCCGGTCGTCGTCCGTGGCGGGGGTGGCGGTCGTGGTGGTGGTCATCGGGTGCCCTCGTCTTCCCCCGGTTCGCCGGACATCAGGTGGGCGTACTCGGCGTTGGTGCGCAGCAGTTCCTGGTGGGTGCCGACGGCGGTGATCCGGCCTCCCGACAGCAGGGCGACGCGGTCGGCCAGCAGTACCGTGGAGGGCCGGTGGGCCACGATCAGCGCGGTGGTGTCGGCGAGGACCAGGCGCAGCGCGGCCTCGACGGCGGCCTCCGTGTGCACGTCCAGGGCGGACAGCGGGTCGTCCAGCACCAGGAACTCCGGGCGGCCGACGACCGCACGGGCCAGCGCGAGGCGCTGGCGCTGGCCGCCGGACAGGCTCAGCCCCTGTTCGCCGACCCGGGTGTCGGTGCTCTGCGGGAGCGCGTGGGCGAACTCGGCCTGCGCGACGGCAAGCGCCCGGTCCAGCTCGGCCTTTCCGGCGCCGTCCGCGGCTCCCATCAGCACGTTCTCGCCGACGCTCGCCGAGAAGAGGGTCGGTTCCTCGAAGGCGACCGCGACCTTGGTGCGCAGCTCTTCGCGGGACATGGCGGTGATGTCCAGGCCGTTCAGGGTGATGCGGCCGCAGGTGGCCTCGTGCAGACGGGGGACGAGTGCGGTGAGGGTCGTCTTTCCGCTGCCGGTGGCTCCGACGAGGGCCATGGACTCGCCGGGGCGTATGTGGAGGTCGATGTGGCTGAGGAGCGGCGGGGAGCCGGGCGGGGCGTCGGGGTAGCGGAACTGGACGTTCTCGAAACGGAGTCCCTGTTCGGCTGCGGGCACTTGTGCCGCGCCAGGGGCACGGCCGCCCGCGTCCGCGGCAGCACCCGCGATCGCGGCACCACCTGCGGCCGCGGCAGCACCCGCGGACGCGGGCATCCCGTCCTCCGGCTCCTCGTCCAGCACCTCGAAGTACCGCTCCGTGGCGGTCGCCGCCTCCTGGCTCATCGCCAGCAGGAAGCCGATCGAGTCCACCGGCCAGCGCAGCGCAAGCGCCGTGCTCAGGAAGGCGACCAGCGTGCCCGTCGACAGCTCGCCGTCGGCCACCCGCACCACGCCCAGCACCAGCGCCGCTCCGATCGCCACCTCCGGAAGGGTCACGATGACGGCCCATATGGTCGCCAGCAACCGTGCCTTGCGCAGCTCCGTGCCGCGCAGGGTGCCCGACAGCTCCCGGAACGCCCGCGCCTGGCTGCGGTGCCGTCCGAAGCCCTTGACGATACGGATGCCGAGCACGCTCTCCTCGACGACCGTCGTCAGATCGCCGACCTGGTCCTGTGCGCGCCGTGCCACCTCGGCGTAGCGCCGCTCGAAGACCACGCACGTCCACATCACCGGGACGGCGGGCCCGAGGATGACCAGCCCGAGCACCCAGTCCTGCATCAGCATGATCACCACGCCGACGAGGATTGTCACCCCGTTGACCAGCAGGAAGGTCAGCGGGAAGGCGAGGAACATGCGCAGCAGCATCAGGTCGGTCGTGCCCCGGGAGAGCAACTGGCCGGAAGCCCACCGGTCGTGGAAGGACACCGGGAGCCGTTGCAGACGGCTGTACAGGCCCGCCCGCATCTCCGCCTCCACATAGGAGAGCGGCCGGGCCACCAGCCAGCGCCGTATCCCGAACAGGACCGCCTCGGCGAGACCGAGCAGCAGCAGGTACAGCGCGCCGAGCCACACCCCGGCCGGGTCCCGGTCGGCGACCGGCCCGTCCACCATCCACTTCAGGACGAGCGGGATCACCAGTCCGGTACAGGAGGCGACGATCGCGACGAACGCGGCCGTGAACAGCCGGGCGCGCACGGGACGGACGTACGGCCACAGCCTCGAAAGGGTGCGTACGGCGGAGCGGTCCTTGGCGGTTGCACGTGTCGTGGGCATCATCGCGAGCGTACGGATCCGCACGGACGACGCCCACCGAGTTTCGGCCGGACACCGCTCGGCCGTTGGTCCTACGACCTGCGTGTTCGACGGGCCGTACGCTTTCGGCGCAGGGCATATTCGATGGAGCGGACACCCCCGCCCTCGGTACGTTCGAGGTCGCCGGGGCGGCCCGCGGCGTCGGCGCGGTGGGGCCGGGCGGATCGGGGGCGGGATGATCGACGCGTACGAGGAGCCGGGTACGCCGGACACCCGGGGCGGCTGGCACTACCTGTGGTGGCTGGTGCTGCGCCAGCCGGGCCGGTCGGCGGCGGGAGCGCTGCTGGGCAGTGTGTGGCTGGTGCTCATGGCCGCGCAGCCGTACATGATGGCGCGGGCCGTGGACGACGGGCTGGTGCCGGGGCGGCTGGGCGTGCTGGCCTGGTGGACGGCCGCGATGTTCGGGCTCGGGGCGCTGAACGCCTGGGTGAGCATCATGCGGCACCGCACCATGACCCGGGTCCGGATGGACGCCAACTTCCGTACGGTCAAGCTGGTCGTCGGGCACGCGGCCCGGCTGGGTGCGGTGCTGTCGCGCCGGGCCGGGGCCGGGGAGGTCGTCACCATCGGGGTCGGCGACGTGCAGATTCTCGCCCAGGCGCTGACCGTGGTCGGGCCCGGTGTGGGCTCGCTCGTGGTGTATCTGGTGGTGGCCGGGCTGCTGCTGGCCATCTCCGCGCAGCTGGCCGCGGTGGTGCTGCTCGGAGTGCCGGTGATCGCCCTGCTCACCGGGCCGGTGACGCTGCGGCTGCAGGGTGCGGAGAGCGAGTACCGGCAACGGCAGGGCGTGCTGACGGCGCGCATCGGCGATCTGGCGGGCGGACTGCGCGTCCTCAACGGGCTGGGCGGCAAGGGGCTGTTCGCCGACGCCTTCCGGACGGACTCGCAGCGGCTGCGTGCGCAGGGCTACCGGGTGGGCGCGGCGGCCAGCTGGGTGCAGGCGCTCGGGGTGGGCCTGCCCACGCTGTTCCTGGCCGTGGTGACCTGGCTGGCGGCCCGGCTGGTGGCCCAAGGGTCCATCACGGTGGGCGAGTTGGTGTCCGTGTACGGCTATGCGGCGGTGCTGATCGGCCCGGTGTCCTTCATCGTGGAAATGGCCTACGAGCTGAACCGGGGAGTGGTGGCAGCCCGCCGGGTCGTGGGGCTGCTGCGGCTGGCGCCGGAGCAGGACGAGGGCCGGCTGCCCGCGCCGGACGGGCCGGCCGAGCTGCACGACCCGGTCTCCGGGGTGCGGGCGGCGCCGGGCCGGCTGGTGGCGCTGGCGGCCGCCCGCCCCGCCGAGGCCGTCGCCGTCATCGACCGCCTCGGCCGCTTCGGTCCCACCGACGCCACCTGGGGCGGGGTACGGCTGGACGCGGTCCCGCTGGACGACGTGCGGGCCCGGATCCTGGTCGCCGACAACGAGGCGGACCTGTTCGCCGGACCGCTGAGGGAGGTCGTCTCCGCCGAACACGCGGCCGGGGAGGCCGCTGTGCGGCGGGCGGTGCACGCGGCCGCCGCCGAGGACGTCGTACGCGGGCTGCCGGAGGGTCTCGACTCGCCGGTGGCGGGGCAGGGCCGCAGCCTGTCCGGCGGGCAGCGGCAGCGGATCCGGCTGGTACGTGCACTGCTGGCCGACCCCGAGGTGCTGCTCGCCGTGGAGCCGACCTCGGCACTGGACGCACACACCGAGGCCACGGTCGCCGAACGGCTGCGGGAGGCGCGAAGGGGCCGTACGACGGTGGTGACGAGCACCTCGCCGCTGGTGCTGGACCGTGTGGACACGGTGCTGTTCCTGGCCGACGGCAAGGTGGTGGCGAGCGGGCCGCACCGGCGGCTGCTCGCCCGGGAGCCCGGCTACCGGGCGCTGGTCGCCCGGGACGTCGAGGACGCCGAGGGCGCCGAGGACGCAGAAGCAGCCGAGGACGCCGCGGGTCCGGAGGACACCGGGAACGCAGAGAACACCGAGAACACCGAGAACACCGAGAACGCAGACGACGACGCGAGCGCGGAGGGGGCCGTACGGTGACGGCGGACAGGGGACTGCTGCCGGTCGCGGACCGGTCGCGGGTGCGGCGGGCGGCCGTGCGGCTGGTGCGGGCCGACGGGCGGGCGTTCGCCGCCGCCCTGGTGCTCAACGCGCTGGCGGCCGCGGCGGGGCTTGGCGGGCCCTGGCTCGTCGGACGGATCGTCGACGAGGTACGGGCGGGCCGCGGGGTCGGTGCGGTGGACCGGCTGGCGCTGTGGATCCTGCTCTGCGCGCTGGCCCAGCTGCTGCTGGCGCGCTGGGCACGCTATGTCGGATACCGGTTCGGGGAGCGGACGCTGGCCCGGGTGCGGGAGGAGTACGTCGACCGGGTGCTGGCGCTGCCCGCGTCGACCGTGGAGCGGGCCGGCACCGGCGACCTGACCGCGCGGGGCACGGCCGATGTGGCGGTCGTCGGCACGACGCTGCGGGACATCGGCCCGGAACTGCTGGTGTACACCGTGCAGGCACTGTTCGTGCTCGGCGCGGTGTTCGCGCTGAACCCGCTGCTGGGACTGTTCGGCGTACTGGGCCTCACGCCGATCTGGCTGGCGCTGCGCTGGTACCTGCGGCGGGCCCGGGACGGATACCTCGCCGAGGGCGCGGCCACCTCCGAGGTCGCCGAGATCGTGGCGGCGACGGCGGCCGGAGCGCGGACGGTCGAGGCCTTCCGGCTCCGGCGACGGCGGATCACCGCGAGCCGGGACACGCTGGAGAGGTCCCGCCGGACCCGCTTCTACACGCTGCGCCTGCGGAGCGTGTTCTTCCCGGCGGTCGAGGTGACGTACACCGTCCCCGTGGTGGGTGTGCTGCTGGTCGGCGGATGGCTGCACGAGCGCGGTGTGGTGGGCGTGGGCGCGGTGGTGGCCGCGGCGCTGTATCTGCGTCAGTTCACCGAGCCGCTGGACCAGATCCTGATGCGGGTGGAACAACTGCAGAGCAGCAGCGCCTCGTTCGCCCGGGTGGAGGGGCTCGCGCAGGCGCCGCGGGCCGCGGCGGACGGCGGCTGCCCGGAGCCCGCGGACGACCGGATCGACGTGCGCGGGGTGCGCTACGCCTACGAGCGCGGCGGCGAGGTGCTGCGCGGAGTGGACCTGACGGTACGGCCCGGGGAGCGGCTCGCGGTGGTGGGCCCGTCCGGGGCCGGCAAGACCACTCTGAGCAGGCTCCTCGCGGGCATCGACACACCGGGGGCGGGCACGGTGACGGTGGGCGGGGTCCCGGTCGCGGCGCTGGAGCCGGAACGGCTGCGCCGGCAGGTCGTCCTGGTCACCCAGGAGCACCACGTCTTCCTCGGTACGGTCCGCGACAACCTCCGTATCGCCGAACCGGCGGCCGGGGACGCCGACTTGTGGGCGGCTCTGACGGCGGTGGGCGCCGACGACTGGGTGCGCGGCCTGTCGGGCGGTCTGGACGCCCGCCTCGGGCCGCACGCCCATCCCACCGACGGCTCCCAGGCCCAGCAACTGGCCCTGGCGCGAGTCGTTCTGGCGGATCCTCACACGCTGATCCTCGACGAGGCCACGGCCCTCCTCGATCCCACCACCGCCCGCCACACCGAACGGGCGCTGGCCGCGGTCCTGGAGTCCCGCACGGTCATCGCCATCGCCCACCGCCTGCACACGGCCCACGACGCGGACCGGGTGGCGGTCATGGAGGACGGCCTCCTGACGGAACTGGGCACCCACGGGGACCTGGTGGCGGAGGGCGGGGCCTACGCGGCGCTGTGGCGGACGTGGCACGGCGACGGTGCCGATTCCTGAGCAAGGCCACCGCACCCGAACTTGTCCTGGTCTCCGGCGCATTCGCGGCTCCGCGCCGGACCGGGGGAATCCCTGAGGATCGGTGACGGTCCGTCACACCCATCCGGTCACGAAGATCACAGAACCGGCGTGTCGAAGTCCGTTTTTTCCTGACGTCATATTAAATCTCCATATCTGCAAGCGGTCGATCTGTGGCAGATCACATCGACTCACCCCATGGAGATGACATGCACCAGCTTCGCAAGGCCGCCGTCCTGGTGGCCGCCCTCGGCACCGTCGGTCTCGTGAGCGCCGGCACCGCCCACGCTGAAGGCCTTGTTCGCGGCGGCAAGGGAGGCGGCGACAGCGTCAGCGCCCTGCAGAGTTCCAACTGCAAGTCGCACGACCTTAACCTGGACGTCCTCGGTGAGGTCGGACTCATCAACGGCGCGCTGGGCAACGCGCTCAACGGTGAGGGCGACCCGGGCGCACAGGGCACCCACATCGGCTCGACCATGGGATGCAGCAACAGCGTCTTCTGACCGGACGGAACAGATGGCGGAAGCCCCCCGCGACGATGTCGCCGGGGGCTTCGCCGCGAGGCCCCGGCCTGTCGTGCGCACAAGCGGTCCGGCAGGCGGGGCCGGGTCCTACGGCACACCGAGTTCGAACAGCGCATAGCCCGCGTACGAGCCGGACGCCAGGGCCGCGATGCCGAGCACCGTGCACTGCATGCGCAGGCTCAGCCGGCGCATCGCCAGGGCCAGGGGGATGAACAGCGGGAAGCAGGGGAGCAGGTAGCGCGAGACGTTGGCGAAGATCTGCTGGCTGCCGAGGACCAGGACGAGGGTCAGCAGGGTGTGGACGACCAGCACCGCCGGGGGGCGCAGCCGCAGCAGCAGCGGGACGAGGGTGAAGGCGAGCAGGACGACCCCGACGCCGATCATGTCCGCGAAGGGCCAGGCGGACAGATAGGTGAAGTGGCCCACCGGTACGGACGTCAGCACGTCGGAGGTCTGCTTGCCGTAGTCGAAGCTGTGCGCCCAGGCGCCCGACTGGAGTGTGAAGTAGCCGCCGTAGTCGCCCATGCGGTGGCCCACCCAGCCGAGATAGCCGAGCAGGCCGATCGGGGCCAGGGCCATGGCGAGGAGCGGGCGCAGGACGCCGTCGCGGCGGTCGCGCAGCGCGCACAGCGCGGCGATGCCGAGCGCGGCGATCAGCGCGGCGGCCGTGGGCCGGTTGAGGCCGGCCGCGAAGGTGATGACCCCCGCGGTGAGCCAGCGGCGGGTCATGACCGCGTAGCAGGCCCAGGCGGCCAGAGCGACGTAGAGCGAGTCGGAGTACACCGCCCACTCCACGCCGGAGCCGGGCCAGACCGCCCACAGCCCGGCCGCGGCGAGACCCGCCCGCCGGCCTCCCAGCCGCTCCGTGACGGCGAAGATCCCGAGGGCGGCGGCGAACGAGGCGAGGACGGAGACCGCGATGCCCGCGCCGTACGAGCCCAGGCCGGTGACCGCGGACGTCATGCGCATCAGTGCCGGGTAGAGCGGGAAGAACGCCGCCGAGTTGCCCTCCAGCGTGATCAGGCCGGTGGCGCCCGGGATGTGGACGAGCTTCGGGTCGTAGCCGTGCAGCGCGATCTGCTGGTACCACCAGCCGTCCCAGGTGGCGAGCACGTCCCAGGCGTGCGCTCCGCCGCCGAAGCGGGGGTGCTTGGTGCGGAAGTCACCGGCCGAGTCCAGCAGGTACATGAACGAGCAGAAGCCGATGAGCTTCAGGGCGCCGTAGAGGGCGAGGACCGGGCCGTGGTGGCGGGCGGCGGTGCGCAGGCGCTCCCTCGGACCGGCCGGGCGGGCGGGGGTCGGCGCGGGTGTGCGGGGCAGGGTCGTGGTCATGCGGCGCTCGGCCTCGGACGGCGGCGGCTCAGATCTCGCCGCATCCGGGCTATGCCGCGAAGGTCGGCCAGCGCGGTGGCGAGGATGTCGACCCGGCTGTCGGGGTCGTCGACCCAGTCCACCGGCACTTCGTGGATCCTGAGCCCCGCCCGCTCGGCGAGCACCAGCAGTTCGGTGTCGAAGAACCACTCCCCGTCCCGCACCAGCGGCAGCAGCCGCTCGGCGACATCGCGCCGCACCGCCTTGAACCCGCACTGCGCGTCCGAGAAGCCGACGGCGAGCGTGCAGCGCAGCAGGACGTTGTAGCAGCGGGAGATGACCTCACGCTTGGGGCCGCGCACCACCCGGGAACCGGCCGCGAGCCGGGTGCCGATGGCCAGGTCGGAGTGGCCCGAGATGAGCGGTGCGACCAGCGGCAGCAGCGCCGCGAGCCCGGTCGACAGGTCCACGTCGGTGTACGCCAGCACCGGCGCCCGTGAGCCAGACCAGGCGGCGCGCAGCGCCCGGCCGCGCCCCTTGACGGGCAGCCGAATCCACTCCACGTCGGCCAGTTCGTCCGCGAGCCCCGCGGCGATGCCCGGCGTGCGGTCCGTGCTGGCGTTGTCCGCGATGGTGATCCGGAACGGGTAGGGGAACGTCTCCCGCAGATGCTTGTGCAGCCGCCGGACGTTCGGACCCAGATCCTTCTCCTCGTTGAACACCGGCACTGCCAGGTCCAGGACGGGCTCCTCGTGGTGGCTGGGCAGGGGAGCGCGCCGGGTCAGTGGGGTCCTGGCCGGTGCCGTCCGGCCTGGGCGGAGATATATCACGTAAGTCCCTTGCGTCCTCAGGTGGGAGTCGCGCCGAAGGCACGCGCGTCGGTGAAGTGACGGGAGAGCGGTGCGCTATCCGGTCGGGGTGGCCGTGGTGGTGGAGGTGTAGGACGGGTCGGCCGGCGGGCTCGGGGAGTTCGTCGGGGGCGGTGCGGTGGCCGTGCCCCGGGAGGTGGCGGTCGACGTGGCCGTGCCGGTGGGCGGTCCGGTGGCCGGTTCGGTGGCCGGGTCGGAACTCCCCGACGTCGCGGGCGGGGAGGAGGTCTCCGTCGTCCCGCCAGGGTTCGGCGACTGCGTCGGGGTGGAGCTGGGCGGCACGCTCGGCGAGTCGTCCGGCGAGGGCGACGTGTTCGGGCTCGGCGCCGGGCTGACGACGGGCCGCGGGTGGGGCGCGCTCGGCTGGTCCGTGGCCGACGCGTGCGGCCACAGGAGCAGCCCGAGGCCGATCCCGGCGAGGGTCAGGACGGATCCCGCGGCCCGGCGCGCGGTCCGCACCCGGCGCCGGGTCCGCACGCCCGCGTGCAGCCGCTCCTGGTGCCCGGCCTCGAAGGAGGTGTGCTCCTGGGTGCTGTGCATCAGCTGGGTCAGCTGCCGCTCGAAGTGATCCATGCGATCCATCTGGTCCATGGGTTCTCCCTCACCCCACCGGCTCGATGACGTCGGCCAGGAGCCGGCGCAACTGAGCCACCCCGCGCGCGGCATGGGACCGGGCCGTGCCCACCGGGCAGCCCAGGGTCTCCGCGACCTGCCGGTCGGGCAGGTCCTGGTAGTAGCGCAGCACGACGGCGGCCCGCTGCGGCGGGCTCAGCCGGGCGAGCGCCGCCTCCAGCCGGGAGCGCTCGGCGACGGTCGCGGACATGTCGCCCACCGCGGCCACCTCGGGCAGCTCCTCTACGGGCCGCTCGCCCCACCAGCGCCGGCGGGCCGAGCGGGCCGCGGCCCGGGCCAGCACCTTGCGCACGTACGCCTCCGGCGCCTCGTCGGCGACCTTCGGCCAGACGAACCACAGCTTGACCAGGGACTCCTGCAACAGGTCCTCGGCCCGGTGCCGATCGCCGCCGGTGAGCAGCCGGGCCAGATGGAACAACACCGACCAGCGGGCCGCCACGAACGCGTCGTACTCACCTGCCCGAGCCTGCTCCATTGCCGCGGTCCCCGTTCTAGCCGACTGTCTTCACAGGGAGGAAGGCACTGGACCCCCTCCCGCGCTGCACTCGGGGGACGTGATCCGCGTCACGTACGGGTTTCACACGGGGTCAGTCGACCCTCAGCAGCAGCACCGCCCGCTCCGGCACCGTGATCTCCGTACCCGCCGGGTGGACCGTACCCGGGGCGCCCGCCTGCTCCTCCCGGGAGGTGTCCACGATGACCTCGTACCGCTCCGCCCACGGCGGCCCCGGCAGCACGAATCCAGTCGGCCGGTCGCCCGCGTGCAGCACCGCGAGGAAGCTGTCGTCGACGACCGGCGCGCCCCGCTCGTCCCGGCCCGGGATGTCCCGACCGGACAGATACATGCCAAGCGTGGCGGCGGGTGCGTACCAGTCGCCCTCGGTCATCTCCTCGCCCCGCGAGGTGAACCAGGCCAGGTCGCGCAGCCCGTCCGCCGAGTGGGCGCGCCCGGAGAAGAAGGCACGGCGGCGCAGCACCGGGTGCCGGTGGCGCAGCTCGATCAGCCGGGAGGTCAGGTCGTACAGGGGGCGCCAGGCCGGGTCGTCGAGCAGGGACCAGTCCAGCCAGCCGATCTCGTTGTCCTGGCAGTAGGCGTTGTTGTTGCCGCGCTGGGTGCGGCCGAGTTCGTCGCCGGCGACCAGCATCGGCACACCGGTGGACAGCAGCAGGGTGGTCAGGAGGTTCCTGAGCTGCCGGCGCCGCAGCACCCGCACCCGCTCGTCGTCCGTCTCCCCCTCCGCCCCGCAGTTCCAGGAACGGTTGTCGTCCGTGCCGTCCCGGTTGTTCTCGCCGTTGGCCTCGTTGTGCTTGGTCCCGTACGACACCAGGTCGCGCAGGGTGAAACCGTCGTGCGCGGTGATGAAGTTGACCGAGGCGTAGGGGCGGCGGCCGCCCCAGGCGTACAGGTCGCTGGAGCCGGACAGCCGGTAGCCCATCTCCCGCACGTCGGGCAGCGCATGGCGCCAGAAGTCGCGGACGGTGTTGCGGTAGCGGTCGTTCCACTCCGTCCACAGCGGCGGGAAGGCGCCCACCTGGTAGCCGCCCGAGCCGATGTCCCACGGCTCGGCGATCAGCTTCACCCGGCGCAGCACGGGATCCTGGGCGATGACGGCCAGAAAGGGCGAGAGCATGTCGACGTCGTGCATCGAGCGGGCGAGCGCCGCCGCCAGGTCGAAGCGGAAGCCGTCCACGCCCATCTCCGTCACCCAGTAGCGCAGCGAGTCCGTGATCAGGCGCAGCACCTGGGGCTGGACCACGTGCAGGGTGTTCCCGCAGCCGGTGTAGTCGGCGTACCGGCGGGCGTCGTCCTGGAGGCGGTAGTAGCCGCGGTTGTCGATGCCCTTCAGGGACAGGGTGGGCCCCAGCTCGCCGGCCTCGGCGGTGTGGTTGTAGACCACGTCGAGGACGACCTCGATGCCGGCCGCGTGCAGCGCGCGGACCATCCGCTTGAACTCGCCGACCTGCTGCCCCGTGGTCCCGGAGGCCGCATAGGCCGCGTGCGGGGCGAAGTAGCCGATGGAGTTGTAGCCCCAGTAGTTCCGCAGACCGCGGCGCAGCAGGTGGTCCTCGTGCGCGAACTGGTGCACCGGGAGCAGTTCCACGGCCGTGACGCCCAGCTTCACCAGGTACTCGATCGCGGCCGGGTGCGCCAGCCCGGCGTAGGTGCCGCGCAGTTCCTCGGGGACGCCCGGATGCAGCCTGGTGAAGCCGCGGACGTGCAGCTCGTAGATGACGGAGTCGGCCCACGGGGTCTTCGGCCGGCGGTCGTCCTCCCAGTCGTCGTCATCGTCGACGACGACGCCCTTGGGGACGTGCGGCGCCGAGTCCCGGTCGTCGCGCACGGTGTCGGCGACCTGCTGCTGCGGCCAGTCCCGGACGTGCCCGTAGACCTCGGGCGGCAGCCCGAACTCGCCGTCCACCGCGCGTGCGTACGGGTCCAGCAGCAGCTTCGCCGGGTTCCAGCGGGCGCCGACCCAGGGATCCCAGCGGCCGTGCACCCGATAGCCGTACCGCTGACCGGGCATCACGCCCGGCACGAAGCCGTGCCAGATCTCGTGCGTCAGTTCGGCCAGCGGAACCTGGGTCTCCCGGCCCCGTTCGTCGAACAGGCAGAGCCGGACCGCTTCCGCCCCGGCGGCCCACAGCGCGAAGTTGGTGCCCGCGCCCCCGTCCGGGCCGACCCGGAACCGGGCCCCGAGCGGAGTCGGCGCTCCCGGCCACACCGGCGGCACGGGCGGCAGGGCGCGACGGGAGCCGCCGGCCGCGGTGGCAGGGTGCCCGCTCCCGGCGGCCGGCTCCCCGGCCCGTGCCCGCTGCTCCGCTGCGCTCGTCACCTGTGGGCCCCTCTTTCAGTGGCTCGCCCCCGGGGGCGCAGCCGGCCACGCCGAAGGGCCGAGGGTGCCCGTGGGCACACCCGGCCGCCCGGTGACGGCTGCGCCCCGACGGCTCCGACGCGGGCTGGGGGTACCCCCTCTGGGGGAGACCCCCGTCGTCCTCCCCACAGTTCTGCCCAGCGCGGGCGTCGCACTCACGTTTCCCCGGAGCGGGCCCCGTCGTTGAGCCCCGCGTGAGGCACGTACAAGGACGCGCACGGCGCGCGGGGGCCGCGCTGGCCGCGGTACTGACATGGGCGGGGCTGTTGGCCGGCTGCGATGCGGTCGGCTCGGGCCCGCTGGACATCGACCGGGTCTTCGGCAAACCGCCGGCCCCCGAGGACGTCATCCGGGTCGCCCCGGACGACGGCAGCAAGGGCATCAGGCCCGAGGACCGGCTGCGGGTACGAGTGCCCGCCGGCCGTCTGGAGAAGGTGAGTGTCGTCAAGTCCCAGGACGCACAGGACTCCCCGGTCCGGGGCCATATCACCGCCGACGGGCTGACCTGGGAACCGGACGACCGGCGGCTCGCGCTCGCCGCCGAGTACACCGTCGACGTGGTCGCGCTGGACGCCCACGGCCACCGCTCGGCCCGGCACACCACCTTCACCACCTACGTCCCCGACGAACGGTTCATCGCCTACGTCACCCCCGAGAACCGCGCCACCGTCGGCACCGGCATGATCGTGTCCCTCGCCTTCAGCCGGGAGATCGCCGACCGCGCCGCCGTCGAACGCGCCGTACGGGTCACCGCGAACCCGCCCGTGGAGATCCGGCCGCACTGGTTCGGCAAGGACCGCCTGGACTTCCGCCCCGAGCGCTACTGGAAACCCGGCACCGAGGTCACCGTCGACCTCGGCCTCAGGGACGTCGAAGGGGCGAGTGGTGTGTACGGCCTGCAGGACAAGACGTTCACCTTCACCGTCGGCCGCAGCCAGGTGTCCCTGGTGGACGCGGCCCGGCACATGATGGACGTGCGGCGCGACGGCGAGCTGCTGGCCACCGTGCCCATCACCGCGGGCGCCCCGAAGCACCCCACCTACAACGGGAAGATGGTGGTGATGGACATGCTCGAGGTCACCCGCATGAACAGCCGCACGGTCGGCTTCGGCGGCGAGTACGACATCCCCGACGTCCCGCACGCCATGAAGCTCACCGACTCCGGCACCTTCCTGCACGGCAACTACTGGTCACCGGAGGCCCCGGGGCACGTCAACGTCAGCCACGGCTGCGTGGGCCTGCAGGACGTCAAGGGCGGCGGCTCGGACACCCCGGCCGGCTGGTTCTTCGACCGCAGCCTGGTCGGGGACGTCGTCGAGGTCGTCAACAGCAAGGACAAAACCGTCGCTCCCGACAATGGCCTCGGAGGGTGGAACATGGACTGGAAGGAATGGAAAGCGGGCAGCGCGGTCAAGTAACCGGATGAGGGACGGGGTTCCGGGCGAGGCGACCGGTTGAAATTGCGACTGAACGGTGACGTTCACCTGACGCCTCGCTCAAATCCCGGCGGTTAACATGCGCACACCAAAGTGGTGGGGAGCGGGCCTGACCTGGCCCGGCGAGGGGAGAACAACTTGAACGTGCGGCCGATATCGGGGGCGTCGGTGGGGGGCCGGGGAAGCGGCACGTCCGCCATGAAGGGCAGAAGCCGCAAGGGACTGGCGCTCATAGCCGGCGCCCTGCTGGTGTCCCTCACCGCGTGCGGCGGCGGTGACTCGGGATCCGGTTCCGGGCACGGCAAGAGCAAGGACCCCGGCACCCAGCAGGGCAAGCAGTCGACGGCCTCCGTCACCATCTCGCCCAAGTCCGGTGCCGCGGGCGTCGACACCAGCGGCGCCCTCAAGGTGAACGTGGCCAAGGGCAAGCTGACCGAGGTCACCGTCAAGGACGCCAAGGGCGCCGAGATCGAGGGGACCATCACCGGCGGGGGCGCCTCCTGGACCCCGTCGACCCATCTGGCCGCCGCCACCAAGTACACGGTGCACGCGGTCGCCAAGGACTCCGAGGGCCGCGAGGCCGCCGAGGACTCCAGCTTCACCACACTCACGCCGAAGAACACCTTCGTCGGCAACTTCACCCCCGAGGACGGCTCCACCGTCGGAGTGGGCATGCCGTTCTCCGTCCGCTTCACCCGGGGCATCACCAACCCGCAGGCCGTGGAGAAGGCCATCAAGATCAAGACCGAGCCGGCCGTCGACGTCGAGGGCCACTGGTTCGGCAACGACCGCCTGGACTTCCGCCCCGAGAAGTACTGGAAGTCCGGCACGAAGGTCACCGTCGACCTCGACCTGAACGGTGTCGAGGGCCGCTCCGGCGTCTACGGCGAGCAGCACAAGAAGCTGACGTTCACCATCGGCCGCAACCAGGTCTCCTACGTGGACGCCAAGAAGCACACGATGAAGGTCACCCAGGACGGGAAGGTCATCAAGACCATCCCGGTCACCACCGGCAAGCCCGGCTACGACACCTGGAACGGCCAGATGGTCATGAGCGAGAAGCTCACCGAGACCCGCATGAACGGCGAGACCGTCGGCTACGGCGGCGAGTACGACATCAAGGACGTCCCGCACGCCATCCGGCTCACCACCTCCGGCACCTTCATCCACGGCAACTACTGGGGCGGCGACGCCTTCGGCAACTACAACGCCAGCCACGGCTGCGTCGGCCTGCGCGACGTCCGCGGCGGCTACGACAAGGGCGTGCCGGCGGCGTGGTTCTTCAACCACTCGATCATCGGCGACGTGGTGGTCGTGAAGAACTCCCACGACCGCACGGTGGCTCCGGACAACGGCTACAACGGCTGGAACATGTCCTGGGCCGACTGGAAGAAGTGAGGCGCGGCTAGCGGGTGCGGGTGCGGCTGCGGGTGCCGCCGTGTCGGTGCGGCTGGCGGTGCGGGTGTCCCCGTACCGGTGCAGCCGGCGGGTGCGGGTCCGCTGTGGCTGGTCGCGCAGTTCCCCGCGCCCCTTCCGGGCGATGCCCCTTCGGGGCCGTCGCCCGGACCCCCGGCCGTGTGTGAGCGAAGGCACCGGGGCGGTTGGCGTTAATCCCCGTGCTGTGTCTGTCCGGGGGCAACCCCCGGACCCCCGGCCGTGTGTGTGCCAGGGCACCGGGGCGGTTGGCGTTAATCCCCGTGCTGTGTCTGTCCGGGGGCAACCCCCGGACCCCCGGCCGTGTGTGAGCGAAGGCACCGGGGCGGTTGGCGTTAATCCCCGTTAACCTGCTGCGCATGACCGTGAATCTGGAAGTCGCCGAGGGCGTCGGCACCCTGCGCCTGGACCGCCCGCCGATGAACGCGCTGGACGTCGCCACGCAGGACCGGCTGAAGGAGCTGGCCGAGGAGGCCACGCGCCGCGAGGACGTGCGGGCCGTGGTGATCTACGGCGGCGAGCGGGTGTTCGCGGCGGGCGCGGACATCAAGGAGATGCAGGCCATGGACCACACCGCGATGGTCCTGCGAGCCCGCGCCCTGCAGGACTCCTTCACCGCGGTGGCCCGCATTCCCAAGCCCGTCGTCGCGGCCGTCACCGGGTACGCGCTCGGCGGTGGCTGCGAGCTGGCCCTGTGCGCGGACTTCCGCATCGCCGCCGACAACGCCAAGCTGGGCCAGCCCGAGATCCTGCTCGGTCTCATCCCGGGCGCCGGCGGCACCCAGCGCCTGGCCCGGCTGGTCGGCCCCTCCAAGGCCAAGGACCTGATCTTCACGGGCCGTCAGGTGAAGGCCGACGAGGCCCTCACGATCGGCCTGGTGGACCGGGTCGTGCCGGCCGCCGAGGTGTACGAGCAGGCGCACGCCTGGGCCGCCAGGCTCGCCCGGGGACCGGCGATCGCCCTGCGCGCGGCGAAGGAGTCGATCGACACCGGCCTGGAGACCGACATCGACACCGGACTAGCCGTCGAACGGAACTGGTTCGCGGGTCTGTTCGCCACCGAGGACCGTGAGCGGGGCATGCGCAGCTTCGTGGAGGAAGGGCCGGGCAAGGCGAAGTTCCTGTGAACCCGTGAATCGCGCCGAGGAACTTCACTGACAGCACGTGCAATTGACGTGCCGTCCGGTCCGCGGGTCCCCCGATGGGGCGGTTTATGGGAGCCTTAAGGCAACCTTAAGTCTGCCTCGTCGAGGGATCCTGACGATTGCCCGCGAGCGAGCCGTCGCCGCAGGTCGGCCGGGATGTCCCCGAAGCTGGCATGCCGTTCGCATATGCCGATGGGCCGGAGCGGGGCGGGGGCGTGTGGGGGGCGTATTCCTCCGGAACGGCCACGGAGACGGCTCCGGGCGGCCATCATGGGGGCATGGCGGGGCTGGAGGGCATCGAACAGCCGCGGGGTCACAGCCGTGCGGCCGCGGCGCGTTGGTCGCCCGCGGTGGAGGATGAACGGGCGCTCAAGGCGCTCGAACTGTTCGGCAACCCGACGGAGGCGGAGGTCCCGCTGCCGTCCCGCCCGGAGTCCGCGGCCGCCGCACGCCGGCTGGCCCAGGTCGTCGTCCTGCGTCAGTGGGGGCTGAGCCCCAAGATGACCGAGGATGCGGTTTTACTCGTCTCCGAACTCGTCGGCAACGCCGTACGGCACACCGGGGCCCGGGTCTTCGGCCTGAGGATGCGCCGGCGCCGCGGCTGGATCCGTGTCGAGGTCCGCGACCCCTCGCGCGGGCTGCCCTGTCTGATGCCGGTTCAGGAGATGGACGTCAGCGGCCGTGGTCTGTTCCTGGTGGACAAACTCTCCGACCGCTGGGGTGTCGACCTGCTCCCGCGGGGCAAGACCACCTGGTTCGAGATGCGGGTCGCCGACCGGTAGATCCTGTCCGGCCCGATCCGCACGGACCGCGGAGTCACGGACCGAGGAGTCACGGACCGCGGAGCCGCGGACCGCGGAGTCGATGATTCCAGGACGACCCGAAATCGACCCTCATTCGGGCTAATCGGCGGTTTTCTTACCTGTCGCCCCTTAAATGGTGCGGGTGACCACGACCAATCGACGCGGAGTGCTGCGCGCGGGCGCCGGGCTCGTCGCAACGGGCGCGCTCGGCGCCGGGTGCGGCAGCGACCAGGACGTCCCGTCCGCCTCCACGACCGACGCGCCCCCCGGGTCCGCCCCGCCCGCCCGCGCGTCGGGCAACCCCGCGGCCACGTCCCGCACGGCGCCCGCTCCCCGCGCCTACCCCGGGCAGCCCGCCCAGATCACCCACGGCCCGCGCACCCGCCCCCAGGTCGCCCTCACCTTCCACGGCCAGGGCGACCCCGACCTCGCCACGTCCCTGCTCGGTGCGGCCGAACAGCACGGCGCCCGCCTCACCGTGCTCGCCGTCGGCACCTGGCTGGACGAACACCCGGACCTGGCCCGCCGCATCCTCGACGGCGGTCACGACCTCGGCAACCACACCCAACGCCACGTCTCCGTCAACGCCATGGCCGAAGCCGAGGCACGCAAGGAGATCACCGACTGCGCGGCCCGGCTGAAGCGGCTCACCGGGTCGATCGGCACCTGGTTCCGCCCCTCCCGCTCCCCGACCGCCTCCGCACTGGTCGCCCGGCTGGCCCGCGCCGCGGGCTATCCGCACGTGCTGTCCTACGACGTCGACTCGCTCGACTACACCCGCCCCGGTGCCGACGCCGTCACCCGCAAGGTTCTCGCCGAAGTGCGGGGCGGATCGGTGGTGAGCCTGCACTTCGGGTACCCGGACACGGTCGCCGCCCTCCCTGCCGTACTCCACGAACTCGACCGCCGCGGACTGCGCGCGGTCACCACCACGGAGCTGCTGAGCTGATGCACCCCACCCAAGCCGCCCGGCTCCTGGCCGCCGGAGCCGCCCTCACCGCCCTGACGCTGCTGTCCGCCTGCAGCGGCGGCGCCCAGCAACACGAGAACGAAGCCCTCGGCAGCAAGGCGCCCCTCCCGCCGAAGGTGAAGACCCAGCAGGCGAACGTGTTGCCCGGCATGCCCCCGGTGCAGGATCCGGCCGACCTCTACGCCGCCGACCGCCCGGGCAAACTGTCCCCTGTCGTCAAGGACTTCCCGTCCCGGGTGTACGTCCCCAACACCAACTCCGACACGGTCACGGTCATCGACCCCAGGACCTACCGGATCATCGAGACCATCCCGGTCGGCCGCCAGCCCCAGCACGTGGTGCCGTCCTGGGACCTGAAGACCCTGTGGGTCAACAACGACCTCGGCAACAGCCTCACCCCCATCGACCCGAGGACCGGCAAGGCCGGCAAGCCGGTTCCGGTGCACGACCCGTACAACCTGTACTTCACGCCCGACGGCAAGTACGCCGTCGTCATGGCCTCCAAGGACCGCCAGCTCGTCTTCCGGGACGCGCACACCATGAAGGTCGTCAAGGCCCTCCCGGTCAGCTGCTCCGGCGTCAACCACGCCGACTTCTCCCGCGACGGCCGGTACTTCATCGTCTCCTGCGAGTTCAGCGGCGAACTGCTCAAGGTCGACACGGCGCGGATGGAGGTCGTCGGACAGCAGAAACTGCCCTTCCGCGGCGCCATGCCGCAGGACGTCAAGATCTCCCCGGACGGCAAGCTGTACTACATCGCCGACATGATGGCCAACGGCCTGTGGATCCTGAACGGCGACACCTTCGCGGAGCCGACGTTCCTGCCCACCGGAAAGGGCGCCCACGGGCTGTACATCAGCCGGGACTCCCGGGTGATGTACATCTCCAACCGGGGCGAGGGCACCATCTCCCTCTTCGACTTCTCGGAGAACCGGCTCACCGGGAAGTGGCACCTGCCCGGCGGCGGCAGTCCCGACATGGGCGGGGTCTCGGCCGACGGCAAGGTGCTGTGGCTGTCCGGCCGCTACAACTCCGAGGTGTACGCCATCGACACCCGCACCGGTGACGAACTGGCCCGCATCAGGGTCGGCAGCGGCCCGCACGGCCTCGCCGTCTACCCGCAGCCCGGCCGCTACTCACTGGGGCACACCGGCATCTTCCGCTGAAGCAGCACCTCCGCGCCCACCGGACGGTAGCCGGCCGCCTGGAACGCCCGCATGCTGCGGGCGTTCCCCGGCGTGACCTGCGCCCACAGCGGCTCCGTGGCGAGCTGCCGCGCCGCCGTCACCAGCGCCCGGCCCAGCCCCCGGTGCCGTACCCCCGCATCGACCTCGACGGACACCTCCAGCCGGCCGGCGACCCCGCGGCCCATGACCAGCACGCCGCCGTCCGCCGTCCACGCCCGAAGGTCCTCGCGCCGCCCGCGGGCGTAGGCGATGCGCGGATGGCCGGCGTCCTCGATCTCCGTCAGCGCGAGCGGCGGCTCGCCGGGCAGCGGGTGGCCGACCAGGACCGCGTCGACGGTTTCGCACCTGCGGCCCGTCCGGGCCATGAAGGCGGCCAGGAAGGCGGGGTTCATCGGCGCGGCGAGCGGATCGCAGTCCACGGTCTCCAGGGTGTCGCACACCCACTGCGGGTCCTCGTCGGTGAAGACGACCGTGTGCGCGGTGAAGGCGATGACCCCGGCGGCCTGCCCGGAGGGCTGCGGCAGCACCGTCGTACGGCCGTCCGCGGGCGGGAAGACGCCGCGCGCCGCCGCGTCGAGAATGTCCCGCAAGGTCTCCAAGGCGCGCTCCTTGAGTCTCCACCGACTGGAAGGCCCAGACTCGCAGACGTGATCGACGACGGCACCGGATTTCTCACCATCGGCGAGCTGGCGCGGGCCACCGGCCTGACGGTTCGCACGATCCGCTACTGGTCCGACGAGGGCGTCCTGCCCCCGGTGGGCCGGTCCGCGGGCGGCTACCGGCTCTACGACGCCGCGTCCGTAGCCCGCCTGGAGCTGATCCGCACCCTGCGCGAGCTGGGTCTCGGCCTGGAGGACGTGCGGCGGGTGCTGGCCGGTGAGGCGACGGTGGCCCAGGTCGCGGCGGCACATGCGGTGGCCCTCGACGCGCAGATCCGGTCACTGAGGGTGACCCGTGCGGTGCTGTCGTCCGTGGCGCGACGCGGTTCGACCGCTGAGGAGATGACCCTGATGAACAAGCTGGCGCGGCTGTCGGCGGCGGAACGACAGCGGATCGTGGACGACTTCGTCGAGAGGATCTTCGACGGACTCGACACGGCGGACCCGTGGATCCGGGAGCGGACCCGGAGCATCGGCGTGAGCCTGCCGGACGACCCCACCCCCGAGCAGGTGGACGCCTGGGTGGAGCTGGCGGAACTGCTGCAGAACCCGGACTTCCGGGCCGCGATGCGCAGGATGATCGAGTACAACGCGGCCGACCGTGGCCCCGACACCCCGGCCGGTGCGTCGATGGTGTTCTTCCGGCGGCTGGTCGAGCTGGTCGGCGCCGCCCGGGCGCGGGGCGTGGCCCCCGAGGCGCCGGAGGCGGACGCCGTGCTGACCGAACTGCTCGGGGCGGGCACCGACCGGGCGGCCGTGCTGCGGCGCATCGACCTGGGCAGCGAGGTCGTCCGTTACCGGGAGTTGGCGGCCGTGATCAAGGGGGAGGAGGAGCCCCCGAGGTACCAGGAGGAGTTCGGCTGGGTGGTCGCGGCGCTCAAGGCCTGGCAGGACCGTTAATCTGACCAGCGTCAGTACGCCAGCAAGGCATGAGAAACGCGAACAAAAGGGGCGGATCGGTGGCGGACATCGAGGAAGCACGCAAGCAGTTCCAGCGGATCGACGCGGACGGTGACGGATTCATCACCGCCGCCGAGTTCAAGTCCGCCCTGGCCCAGGAGGGTGACTGGAACGTCACCGAGACGGTGGCCGAGGCCATCATCAAGCAGCGCGACCTCAACGGCGACAAGGTCCTGTCGTTCGACGAGTTCTGGGCCTACATGAACAAGTGACCCCGCCGAAGGGGGTGCCCGTCCTGCGAGGAGGGGCACCCCCTTCGTCATGACGCCGTCGGGCCGCTGCACGGCGCACTCCGACGCGGCGCACAGGGCGCCTACGCCGCCCCGCGCCGGCACTGCCCCGGTGCCACCCCGTACTCCCGCTTGAAGGCCTTGGCGAAGGCGAACTCCGAGGTGTATCCGGTGCGCCCGGCCACCTGGCGCACGGTGAGGTCGTCGTGGCGCAGCAGCCGTCCGGCGACCGTCACATCCTGACCGGCACCGCCGACGGCCGCCGCCGCGCCGCCCACTACATCGGTTCGGGCCTCACCGACGGCACTCTGCGTCCGGTGGTCGGCGAGGTCGTCGACGGCCTGGACCGCATCCGGGACGCCCACCGCCTGATGGAGTCCAACCGGCACACGGGCAAGATCGTGCTGAGGATCTGATGCACGCACGGTTGAGGCCGCTCATTCTTTTGCCGTAGTCGCGGAATAGGCCCGGTCCCGGCGAGGTTGTCGCCGACGACGGAAGCATGCACATGCATTGATCCTGAGAGGCCTGTCATGAAGATCGGCATCATCGGCGCGGGCAACATCGGCGGCAACCTCACCCGGCGGCTCACCGCCCTCGGCCACGACGTGTCCGTGGCGAACTCCCGCGGCCCCGAGACCCTCAAGGAGCTGGCCGAGGAGACCGGCGCGAGGGCGGTCCCGGCGAGCGAGGCCGCCCGGGGTGCCCGGGTCGTCGTGGTCACCGTTCCGCTCAAGCGGGTCCCCGACCTCCCCTCCGGGCTGCTGGACGGCGCGGCCGAGGACGTCGCCGTGATCGACACCGGGAACTACTACCCGCAGCAGCGGGACGGCCGGATCGCCGGCATCGAGGACGAGGGCCTGACCGAGAGCCGCTGGACGGAACGACACCTCGGTCACTCCGTGATCAAGGCCTTCAACGGCACCTACGCCCAGGACATCCTCGATCGTCCCCGCCCGGCCGGCGACCCCGGCCGTATGGCCCTGCCGGTGGCCGGTGACGACGAGGCCGCCAAGCGGGTCGTGCGCGGCCTCATCGACGAACTGGGCTGTGCGCCACGAGGCGCTGATGGATCTCGCGGGATGAGAGGCCCGCCGCCAGTCCTCGCAGGGACTGGTTGAAGCTGGAGGCAGGCTGAGCCCCGGGTTGGGGGTGAGGCCGGGAGCAGCCTCGACAACGTAGGGGCGGACCGACACCACCAGACGGTTCGTGCCCGC
>NZ_JBFAET010000087.1:0-36834 GCF_040642095.1 Streptomyces sp. NPDC020362 | reverse complement strand
GGCCGGGGACGACGTGACGGTGGAGATGAGCGTCCGTCTCCAGCCCTGAGGCGGTGGAGGCTCCGGGCAGTCGGTGATCGACGACAATGGGACGGTGATCCGTACCACCGAAGCCCCGTCGTTCGATCTCGCCGAAGCCGTTGCGGGCATGGGCCCCTGTGCCCGCACGACCGTGCGACTGCATCCACGGCCCGGTGCCCCCACCTGCGAAGACAGTCACATCGGGGGTCCCCTGCTGTGGCCGGCCCGGGAACCGTGGCCGCGCTGCGCAGCCCCGGACTGCGACCAGTACGGAGGCATTCCGATGGTCGCGGTGGCCCAGCTGAAGGCGACGGACTTTCCGGAGATCGCGTTTCCGGCCGGAGCCGACCTGCTCCAGATCCTGTGGTGCGTCGGCTACCACTGCTGCCCGCAGCACGCCCCGTGCCATGTGGTCTGGCGACGTTCCGCGGACGTGACGTCGACCCTGGAGGATCCGCCGGTGCCGGACCTCGAAGGCGAGCTCCCGGGCTTCTACGAGAGCTCGATACCGCGGCCGTGTGTCCTGCACCCGGAGCGGATCACCGAGTACCCCTGGCACGAGGAACTTCCCGAAGACCTGTGGGCCCGGCTTCAGGCCTGTGACGAGAGCAGGGAACTCTACGAGGAGGTGGCGACGGCCCCCGGCTTCAAGGTCGGCGGCAGTATGGACTGGTCGGTGAGCGACATGCCGGCGCTCGACTGCGTCACGTGCGGCGCACGCACCGGCCTCCTCCTCCAGGTCGACAGCTTCGAGGGCGACGGGCGCTGGTGCCCGCTCGAAGACCGCCACCTGGTGTACGGGACGCCCGGATACGAGGAACGCATCGGGCCGACCGGAGTGGACATCGGCCGCGGCGGCAGCCATGGCGGATTCTTCGTCTGCTCCTCCGATCCGCAGCACCCGGTGCTCTTCCACAGCCAATGACCACGCCCCCGCGAAGACCGGTCACCCGCACCGCAGAGAACGTCAGCCCACGCCACCGGCCCCGTCGCGCGCTCGACCGTCGGCCAGTGCCTTGGAGGCTGCTCCCAGCCGTGTGGACCGAACTCGCCGAGCAGATCGCGGTCGCGCGCCCTGGCCGGCGTGTCATGGAGCGGGGGCCAGGGCCTCGACGGCTCGGAGCCTGACCGTGAACGCCAGCTTCTGCCCGGCCGGTGCGGTGCATCGCACGACCACGTTTCCCTTCGTCGCCACCAGAGTGGGATGCTCCCAGCCCTGTGGAGGTACGCCGCCGTCGGAGCCGAAGGCCTCGGTGACGCGGGTGTCCGAAGCCCATGCCGCGATGGTCTCCCCGGTCCTCGCGAAGCCCTGTTCGAGGACCCATCGGGCGGCGCTGGCGAGTGGGCCGCTGGCGATCACCTCGGCGCGGACAAGCGTGGTACCCGCGGCGAGGGGCATCGCGCCCAGGTCGACGGTGCCGCCCGCCGGAAGTGAACCTGTGGCCTGGGACTCGTGTTCACGGGCCTGGAACAGGCCGGTTGCCGGGTCGTAGGCGAAGATCCAGTCCCTGGTGCCCCGCCACTGCGTCAGCCCCGTGTCCGTGGTGGAGACGGAGCCCCCGAGGAAGGACACGAACGGGACCTGGTGCGGCAGGGTCCAGGGGATCTCGCGGCCGCCGTCCAGCGGGGTCTTCCTGCTGCCGATGATCCGTACCGGATGGGGGAGGGTCTTGCCGGACAGCTCTAGGATCGCGTGCGAGTCCGGGCTGGGCTGGAAGTCGCAGTTCACGAACGTGTAGTTGCTCGTCCCCGGGCCGTTGTCCGAGCTGTCGAGGATGACACAGGGGCACTGGGTGGTGTCGCTGAAGGCGGGTTGCAGGACGGAACTCTCCAGCAGCAGGCTCGTCAGGCTCGACGTCATCACCGCCGCCTGCCACTTTCGCTCCGCGGGCGGCATGTTCTGGACGTCCTCCGAGCTGATGACGACGTCGGTGCCGTGGAAGAAGCCGTAGTTGGCACCTGACGTCAGCATGACGGGCACGACCGAGCGCCCGGTGCCGATGAGCCAGTCCCGGGCGAACACGCCGATCGCTCCCGTGGCGACGAAGTCGTACTGGGCGCCAGCGACCTTCAGCCGTTTGACGTTGACCAGCGCGGTGTCTCCGGACAGCACCAGCCCGAGACGGCTGACCGCGATGACGATGTTCTCGAACCCCGACCGCAGGGAGACGTCACGGAATCGGATCCCGTCCCGCGCGGCCGTCACGTTGACCTCGTCGACCACGGTCTCGGCCGCCAGCTGCGCCTGGATGCCCGCGCCGCCGGAGGACTGGAAGGTGAGCCGCCGGACGAGCGGAGAGGTGGCGTCGTTGGGCGGACCCTCCCGGTAGTGGAGGCAGTGGACCAGGATCGGCGACGACCCGGGACGGTCCTTCCAAGTGCGGCCGACGGTGAAGACGTCCACGTCGAGGTCGAAGTTGACGAGCAGCAGCGTGTGGAGATTACTGGCGTTGTCCGTCGGGAACTTGGCGGTCGGCGCGATGAACGGCGCGGTCCGCATGGCCTGGCCGGAAATGCGGATGGAGTCGATCCGGCCGGGGAACTGCTTGGTGATCGGGTGGTACTCCGGCCAGGAGGCCCCGCTGTACACACCGAGGTAGACGCCCTCCTCCAGAGCCTGGCCCAGTCTCCCGGAGGCCGGCACCTCCCGCATGTCCGTCTGTGCGCCCGCGCCTCCGGCGAACAGCCTGAGCCGGGAGCCGTCGTAGGTGAGCGCGATGTGCGTGGTGACGCCCACCGGCACCCGCAGAGGCTGGGCCGCGGGCGGCACGCTGACGTCCCGGCCGCCGATGCGGACGGTGGCGGAGAGCGCAAGCCCTCCGCTCCCGTCGGCGGTCAGGAACACCCCGAAAGCCGAGTTCTGCGGGTCCCGGGCGTTCCGCCTTCCGGAGCTGGTGATGACCGCCGTCGTTCCGGTGAGCGGCACCCGGTCGACCTGGATCGTGCACTCCACGGAGAAGGCATCGAGCCCGTCCATGTCGAGCGCGGGACTGTCACGGAAGTCGACCGTATTGGCGCCGTTCAACCTGAGCACACCGGCTTTGCCCGGCCCCGTCAGCAAGGCGTCGCCCGTGGGGAAGTGCCCGACGGTGTCGGGGGTGATGCACAGCGTCGGACCGAAGTTGCCCAGAAGCCGGATCCCGGTACTCTGCGGGCTCTCACCGAGCAGTTCGATTCCGGGGTAGCCGTTGACGACGATCGGGCGGCTGATCCGGTAGGTGCCCGCCGGAAAGTAGAGCGTGCCGGTACCGGTGCCGGGTACGAGGGACTGCATCGCGGCGTTGATGGCAGCCCAGTCGTCCCCGGTGTCGTCCCCCTTCGCGCCGAAGTCCATGACATTGGCGAACTCGTGCCGCGGCTCCAGGGTCAGGACGCCTTGTGCGTCGCACGGTCCGAGGACCCATGCGTCGGGCGTGAGCGGAAAACGGCGCTCGGCCCGCGCCGACGCGTTGACCACGACGGCGGTTGCCGGGCCAGGACCCAGCCCGGTCGTCACCGCGGGCACCGTCTCGTGCGCCGCGAAGTAGGTCACTGTGGCGCCTGCCGCGGCCGGCTGTGCCGCGATGCCCGCCACCGTCACCCCGGAGGCGAGCGCCGTTGGTGTGGCTTTCGTCAGTTTCTGCGGGGCGGCGGGGTCCTTGACCGGACACAGGACATCTCCGGCGGAGACGTTCACCGCGACGACTGCTGTGGGCATCGCATGCTCCTGCTCTCACGGGCACGACTGCGGGCACGGATACGAGCCGGTCCGGAAGAGCCCGGCGACGGCGACTCTCACTCCAGTCAGACGATCCCCCGAATCGGGAACTCTACGTAGGAAGTCACTCAAGTGGGTTTCGAATGAAAGGAGTTCGGGCCGACCGCCCGGTAGAACCGCTGTCTCGTCGGCACGTCCACCGGCCCGAGAACCGGTGCCCTGTCGGCCCGAGAACCAGTGCCCTGCCGACCCGGACGGCGGCCCGTTGGTCGCCCGCGCCACCGAGATACCCGGCCTCCCGATAGGCGTCCGGCCCTGCGGGCGGACGGTGCGGACGGTCACCCCGAGGCGGTCGGCCAGGTCGGCGCCGGACCACTCCCGGCGGGTCTGCAGCAGGGACAGAAGTCTCAGCATCCGGGCCGTCATGTCGCTGGTCATGATCTCCACCATGGCCGGGTCAAAGGACACCCCCTGTCCTGAAATGCTCCTACTGTGAATCTGCCCAATCACAGCAAACAGGGAGGTAACCCCATGAAGGTCACAGTTCTCGGCACGGGTGGCGGCGGACGCGCTCACGCGGCCTGGGAGACCCGCGGACCGCGCGCCGACCCCGCCCTGCTCGCCCTTCTCGCCGTCGCCTGCCGCGACCACGAGGTCCTCACCTTCGATTACACCGCCCGCACCGGCGCGACCACCCCACGTCGCGTCGAACCACAGCACCTGGTCGCCTCCGGCGACCTCTGGTACCTCCTCGCCCACGACACCGCCAGGGACGACTGGCGGATCTTCCGCCTCGACCGCGTCACCAGCCCCACACTCACCGGTCGGCGCGTCCCCGCCCGTCCTCTGCCCGGCGACGACCCCGCTGCCTTCGTCGCCGCCCGGCTCTCCGACGCCCCCACCCGCCACCGCGCCGTCGCCACCGTCCACGCCCCAGCCGACCGCATCCGCGCCCACGCCCGGTACCTGGCCGCCCGGGTCCGCCCCGTCGACCGGACCACCTGTCTCGTGGACGCCTCCGACGACTCCCTCGGCCGTGTCGCCCAGACCCTCGCCGGTCTCACGGCCGACTACTCCCTCGACGCGGACCCCGACGTCGTCGACCACCCCCGCGCCATGGCCCACCGCACCCTGCGGGCGACGGGCTGACAGCGCCGCGAGCCGTCATGAGGACAGCGGACGGCCTGTCCTGCTCACTCGGTCCGCCCAACAGCCGGACGGCGTCGAGGTGCTCGAGCGACAGCCGGACGGGGGCGAGATGTTCGAGCCGTAGTCGGACGGGGCATCGGTTCGCGCGGCAGCCGGACTGGGGCACCGAGTTCGCCCGGGAGCCGGACGGGGCGTGACCGGAGCGGGCGCCTACGGGTGGTAGAGGGACTGGGCGCGCTGCACGTCGGCAAGCCCGTCCTGACCGAGGTGGAAGAAGTAGTTCACCTGCCATGCCTGCGTGCTGCGGGCCTGCCGGTTGGTCGTGGTAACCCACGGCGGATAGACGCGGAATCCGCGCTTTCCGCCGGAGCCGTTGCGGGAGACGATGTCACGCTCGCACAACACCTCGCGCGGGAACACGAACTGCCCGAAGCCGCTGTCGTCGCGACTGCTGACGACGAACAGGTCCACCCCGTCGTCGGCGTCGAAGGGCCGGATCGGCCCTTCCCCGGACCGCTGCCACACGGTGACGAACTGGCCCACCTTCGTCGGGGTGGTCTTCGCCACGCGGAACCGGACCGCGCGGCCGTCGAGCAGGAACGCGCATGCCGCGTACTCGGCGCTCTCCGGTTCGGGCACCGGCACTGTGCACGTGAAACCGTTCGGGTCGTACACCGACTCCTTGGCGGCGAGCAGGTCACGGTGAACCCCTGCCCATAGCTGATGCGTCACCATGCCGTCATCCTGCCATCCTGCCCGCGCGTGCTGCCGCGGCCTCCCATGCCGTCGGTCGCGGAACCCTCACCCCCGGAACCCGAAGCGGTCGGTGCGAGCGATCCGCCTCCCGGGCGTGACACAGGCGTCGACCGTGAACGGGGAACCGGCCCGAAGGCCCGTCCTCCAGGCCTGCGAACGGGCGCTCACCGGCCGAACCGGACGCCGTGAACAGGCCCGTACGACATCGCTCGTACGGGCTTCCTCGTCGCTCCGCACCCCCCGGGGGCGTGTCAGAGGCGTACGGCATCATTACCTAGACCCAAGGGGCCGCAGCCCCCGTCCCAGTGAGGGGTTCGCCCGTGAGCACCGTCCCGCCCGCCGAAGAACCCGACGGGGGATCGGAGGAGCACTCCTCCATATCCGACGAGCAGTGGGCGGCGTTCCTGCGGGACACCGCCGAAGGCGATGGCGCCGCCGCACCGAAGGAGCCGTCGGCGCGGGCGAGGATGGTGGAGCAAAGGCTCCGGGACATGTCCGCGGCGGAGCAGCAGCCCCGGAAGCCGAAGGGGCGTCCGTTCGGCGACAGGGCGCGCGCGGTGATCCCATGGATGGCCGCGGCGGCCGTCGTGCTCGTGGGCGCCTACGAGCAGAATCTGCTCTCATGGGGCGGGCCGCCCACGTCCGGCCCGGCGAAGTCCGTCGCACTGCCGGGGGGCGGAGTCTCGGACGGGGACCGGTGCGGGGCCAAGGGATACCACCACTTCCCACTCCCCGCAGCCGCCTCCTCACCCGCGCCGCAGCCCACCGGCCCGCAACGCGGTCCGCAGCTCGCCCTCGGCTCCTACGGCTATGAGCGGCTCAACCCGCGCACCCCCGGCCGTCTCACCATCGGGCTTCTCCTGGCGCCGGGCCCGAAGGGATCGCTCAAGGTGCCCCGGACCCTGGGCGCCGAGGGAGTCGCGGTGGAGATCGAAGGCCCGCACGGACTGGTCGGCGGGGCGCACGGCCTCCCTGTCACCTGGAATCCCGCCGTGAAAGCCGACGCCGAGGACAAGACACAGATCTACCTGAACGGCGGCGGCAGCGCCGAGGTCTCACTGCCGGTACAGGTCCTGTGTCCCGGCTACGACGGCAGCGCCGTGATGAAGCGGCTTCAGGCACCGATCGACTCCTCGAACACCATCACCGGTCAGCCGGCCTACACCCTGACCGTCTCCGTCCGTGATCCGGCCATCGGGGAGCTGCGCAAGTCGGTCGGCCTGCCGGTCGGCGGCAACCTGCTCAGCGTGAACAACCTCGAGCCCGACGGCCCCTGAACGCGGTTCCCGCAACCGCCAGTTGAAGGAGTGGGCAGGGCCACCGGGCACCGGCCGGGAGGGTGATCATGCGGGTGCCTCTGCGCTGCCGGAGCGCGCACGTCGAGGACAAGGATCAGCCGCTTGAGTGGTGCCCGCTGCGGCGGCAAGGTTCGGTTTTTGGCAGGGGACGGGGAGTTTCACCGATCGCCGCTGGCCGGGGCTCAGGCGGCGTCCTCGGCGGGCTTGTTGAGGACGGCCAACTCCTCGTCGGTCAGGCGCAGGGTTGCGGCGGCGATGTTTTCTGCGAGGTGTGCCGGGTTCGTGGTGCCGGGAATGGCCAGCACATGCGGACCGCGGTGGAGGGTCCAGGCGAGCCGTACCTGGGCCGGCGTCGCATGGTGGGCGCGGGCGACGGAGTGGACGCGCGCGTCGTGCTCCCGGGGTGCGGCTGCCTCGCGCCGCAGGCCGGAGATGGCGAAGTACGGGACGAAGGCGATGCCCTGCTCCCGGCACAGGTCCATCAGCCCGCTCGCGTCGGCCCGGCGCCAGTCCAGGCCGTAGGAGTTCTGCACGCAGACCACGGGCGCGATCGTCAGGGCTTCGGCCACGTGCTCCGGGCGGATGTTGGAGAGCCCGAGGTGCCGGATCAGGCCAGCCTGGCGCAGCTCGGCGAGGGCGCCGAAGTGCTCGGCGATCGAGGCCGTAGCGGGGCCGTTGCGGCGTAGGTTCACCACGTCCAGGTGGTCCCGGCCGAGCTGGCGCAGGTTCTCCTCGACCTGGCCGCGCAGCTGGTCGGGGCGGGCCATGGTGAGCCACTCGCCGGAGGGGTCGCGCGCTGGGCCCACCTTGGTCACCACGACCACGTCGCCGTACCAGGACGAGAGGGCGCGGTTGATGAGTTCATTTGCGGACCGTAGCGGCGAGAAGTAGAAGGCGGCCGTGTCGATATGGTTGACACCCTGCTCGAACGCGCTGTGCAGGAGGTCAACGGCGACTTTGCGGTCGATCGGCGTGCCGTCGGAGTTCCCCATCATGCCGTTGCCCGTCAGCCGCATTGCGCCGTAGCCGACGCGATTCACCTCTACGTCCCCGAGCTTCCAGGTCCCTGCTGCCGCCGCTGCGCTCACTGTGCTCCCTTGTCCGTCGGTTCGTCAGGCCCTGGAGTATGGGGCGGTCGTGGCGTTCGGCGACAGGGCGGCGGGCTGGGCGAAACGTCACATTCCTACGGGGAACTGAACGTCAGCGCACAGCCGTTGGACATGTGGAGAGAACGCCGGGCAGGACGGAATTCCGGGCCTTGTGCTGCTGTCCTCACGAGGCGGCAGACGACCGTGACTTCGTTCGGCGCGGCCAGGCAAGGTGATCACCATCCACTCCGGTCGGACGCGGCTCAGGCCGACGAGGCGGAACGCGGCCGGCCCGCGGGGTCGGATTACGGTTCGCAATCGTCCGGCCGAGTCGCGACGCACCCCTCACCCGGGCGCGAGGAGACATGTGTGAGCGTTGCAATTCCGGACGCCTCATGTCATATCAAGGCGGATTGACTGCACCCAACGACCCCACCGAGCAAAGGTCACGAAAATGTATCGGGCATATCACCCACCAGCCTTCACAGGGGCCACATGAGTTGGCTAGCGTTCCCGTCAGGCCGCCCGACCCCCACCGGCGAACGTCGCCGGGCCGTGCGGCCTCCGCCGAGTCCGGCGCGCCCGCACGGCAGCCGGAGCCGGGGACCCACCGACCTTGGGGTGAATCGGCCCAGCTCCCTTCCGGGGGCAAGGGTCGTAGGGCAACCCTTCCGAACCACCCGCCCGAACCCGACAGCTAACTCGGTAGGCGGAACATGGAAGGAGTCGCCTCCCTTGGCGTCGCACCGCAAGTCGCGCCCCACGGGTACGCGCGTAGCCGGCATACGCACCCCCGTCCTGGCCACGGCCGCTCTCACCTCCGTGGCCCTGCTGTCCCAGACCGCCGATGCCACCCCCTCCGCCGACGGCAGGCCGAGCCTCGAAGAGGTCCAGAAGAAGGTCGACGACCTGTACCGCCAGGCCGAGTCGGCGACCGAGAGGTACGACGCCGCCAAGGAGAAGTCCGCGACGGAGCGCAAACACGTCGACACCCTGCTCGACGACGTGGCCAAGCGCACGGCCAAGCTCAACAAGGCGCGTGAGGAACTGGGTATGTTCGCCGCGGCCCAGTACCGGACCGGGGCCGCCACCCCCGACACCGCGACCTTCCTGCTCGCGGACTCCCCGCAGGACTACTTCGACCAGACACATCTGATGAGCCGGCTGACCTCGCGGCAGAAGGGCGCGGTCGACGACTACGTCACCGAGCAGTCCGCGACCATGAAGGCGCGGCAGAAGGCCGTCAAGAGCCTCAAAACGCTGACTCAGTCGCAGAACGACCTCAAGACGACCAAGTCCACCGTCCAGGAGAAGCTGTCCACGGCGCGTGAATTGCTGTCCAAGCTGACTGTGGAGGAGAAGGCGCGCCTCGCGGCGATCGAGAAGCAGAAGCAGGAGGAGGCGGCGCGGAAGGCGGCGGAGCTCGCCAAGAAGCAGGCGGCGGCCGCGCAGGCGGCGAAGCAGAGTGCGTCTTCGGGCTCGACCTCGAGTTCTGGCTCGGCTTCGGGCTCGTCCTCCGGATCCGGCTCGTCGTCGGGTTCCGGCTCCTCCTCGGGTTCGGGCACCTCCACCGCCTCGTCGGGCTCCACGTACGCCGCCAAGGCCGCGAAGGTGCTCACCTTCGCCCGCGCGCAGATCGGCAAGCCGTACGTCTGGGGTGCGACCGGGCCCGGCTCCTACGACTGCTCCGGCCTCACCCAGGCCGCCTGGAAGGCCGCCGGTGTCTCCCTGCCGCGCACCACCTACGACCAGGTGAACGTTGGTACAACGGTGTCCCTCACCGACGCCCAGCCCGGCGACCTCATCTTCTTCTACGACGACATCAGCCACGTCGGCATATACATCGGCAACGGCATGATGATCCACGCCCCGAAGCCCGGTGCCTACGTCCGTGAGGAATCCATCTACTACGGCGGCGACTCGATCATCCACAGCGTGGTCCGCCCGGCCTGACGGCCAGTGGCGGCCAAAGGCCCGGACACGCCGACGTGATGAATGATCCGCCGGCGCGCGTTCCGCAGCTGCGTGCGCGGCAGTTCACCGACGACGAGCGCGAGACCGACCGCCGGCAGATCGGTCGGGTCCGCGCGGCGGCCGACCGGCTCGAAGGCGCCCTCGGCCAAGGCGAGCCGGCCCTGGAGGGGCATCTGGTCCCGCAGGGACGGCTGCATGCCTTCACGGCGGACACGCTCGGCCTGCCCATGATGATCACGGTGAGCCCGCCGACCTACAGGTCGCGACCGGCGCGCGACGTGTTCTGGAGGCTGCGTTTCACCCAGCCGCAGAATGCTGGCAGACGTTGCACCCGTCGTGGCGGCGGCTCATCACCGGGCAAGCGCTTCCCCCGAGTCCGGTACATCAGGGAACATGAAGCATGCGCCCGGATGACTGGCACCTCACCGACCACGTCGACGACTTTCTCGCCCGAGCCGGAGACTTCCTGCGTTCGCGCCCCGCCCTGCACACCACGCCGCTGACGCTGACCGAGAAACTGCGCACACGCGGGGCGGACGCATTCGGCGCCGAGGCCACCGTATTCGGCCGACTGGAGTCGGAGGGCGAGGTCCGCGCCATCTTCTACCGCCCTCCGTCCCACCGACTGACCCTCACCACCCTTTCTCCCGAGCAGGCCGACACCCTCGCCGCCCGCCTGGCCGATCTCGGCCACTCCCTCTCCGGCGTCACCGCGGACCATGACACCGCCACCGCTTTCGCCGAGGCATGGCAGCGGCACACAGGCGCAGCGTCGGTCGCCATGTGGTGGGGCCGTCTCCACCGCCTCGGCACACTCGCCCCACCCGAGCCGCGCCCGGACGGCCGGGGCCGCGTCCTGGACGCACAGGATCACCAGCAACTCATCGGCTGGTGCAACGAGTTCGCCGCTGCGGTCGGAGAACCCCCCACCCTGGACACCGACTCCTGGGCCGACTCACGCTTCGCCGACAAACACTTCACGTTCTGGGAGACCCCGGACGGTGCTCCCGTCTCCATGGCAGGCTCGACGTCGATGGTGGGCGGCATGATCCGGGTGGACCCCGTCTACACCCCGGCCCACCTCCGGGGGCGCGGCTACGCGGGCGCCGTGACGGTCGAGGTGACCAGAGCCGCGCTCACCGCGGGCGCGACGGACGTCGTCCTGTTCACGAACCCGGCCAACCCGACCAGCAACGCCCTCTACCGGCGCATCGGATACGTCCCGGTTGCCGACTTCACCGGGTACAGCTTCTCCTTCGACGCACCGGAAGCCGGTCAGGAAATCGAGCGGCACAAGACGCACCTGCCACCGGGAAGCTGATCCGACGACACCGCGCCACCGGTTACGGCAGGGTTCTCCAGTCCGCCCGGGTGACGCGGCCGCCGCCACCGCCGCGTGTCTACGACCCCAGGGACCAGGGCTTCGGCGTAGTCGTATGGTGTCCGGTTCATGAGTGTCTGTCGGGTGGGAAGCCCTGGGAGTAGGACAGTGCCGGACAGCCCCGGATCCCGAACTGGAGAAGAGGTACCACCCGTGATGAACGGGGACGCGCATCTGCTGGATCCGCCGGCCCCGACTTTACGTCGTGATCGATGGCATCCGGTACGAGGCCGAACCGGCCGTAGCCGACAGTCCGCTCAGCGCGCTGTCCCGCGCGTGGTGCGCTGGCTGTGGGGGCCGAATACATGTACCCCTTCCGGCGCGTCACGGTGCAGAACCGTGCTGTAGGACGTACGGGGTTCGCTGGCTGTGTGAGATATCCCCCTCCCGTCGTCGTGGCGCTGGTGGCCCGGGGAGGTTGACCATGTAGTGATGACCTCCTCGCCCCGCCCGCCGCACGTCGGTGGCCGACCGGATCCGCTAGACGGGACTACCGCGCTCGGTGGAGAGTCCGCTCCCGCCCGCGGGTACCTGCTGGACAACGCGCGCGCCGAGGCGGGCGAGCGATTCGTTTGGCTGGCCGAGCTGTTCGACGGTGTGACGCGCGGGCACTTCGATCGACTGGGGGTCAGGGCTGGCTCGCGCTGCTGGGAAGTGGGGGCCGGTGGCCCCGGTATCCCGGAGGCGCTCGCGGCGGCCGTCGGTCCGACCGGGCACGTGCTGGCCACGGACATCGACCCGTCGTGGCTGAAGACAGGCGACGGGTACGAGGTGCGCCAGCACGACGTCGCCGCTGACCCGCCCCCGGAGCCGGGGACGTTCGATCTGGTGCACGCCCGGCTCGTGCTGGTCCATGTACCCGACCGGGCTCGGGCGTTGGCCACGATGGCGGCAGCGCTACGGCCCGGCGGCTGGCTGCTGGTCGAGGACGCCGATACCGCTCTGCAGCCACTGGCATGCCTGGACGACAGCGGCCCTGCGCAGCGGCGGGCCAACCGGCTGCGCGACGCCGTCCGGGAGCTGCTGACGCGCCGCGGCGCGGACCTGCGCTACGGCCGGACACTGCCGCGGGCATTGCGTGAGGCCGGCTTGGTAGACGTCGCCGCGGGGGGCGCTTTCCCGGTCGGTGGGCTGGCCTGCGACCGGCTGGAGGCGGCGACCATCCGGCACGTGCGCGGCGAGCCGCTCGCCGCCGGCCTGGCCGACGACGCCGAGATCGACGCGCACCTGGCCGCCATCCACGCGGGCAAACTCGACCTGACACTCGCGCCGCTGATTTCGGCCTGGGGACGCCGTCCAGCCGGGCACCCGCCGGCACTCGGTTAGGTGCGGATCCATGCGTTGCCCGACCTGCCCACAGCGCTGTTCGTCGAGGGAGGCCAGACAGCTCGCGCAGGTGCGCGCCGCGCGTCACCGGAGCTGGGGCCAACCCGCGATCCCGTCAAGCATCTCCCTACGACGAAACGTCAACCAAGTCCTGAGACCACACACCGACAGACAGGCACGGGCTTCGAAGATCGAGGAGTTCTCGACGCCCCGTGATCCGAGTGGAAGAACGTGCCTGCCGACGCATCATCCCCGATCCCGGCTGCTCTTGACCAACTCCGCAAGCAGCCCGAACCCCGCCCCGAGGAGATCCCGGGGCTGCTGGAGCGTCTGGCCGAAGTACCCGACCCGCGTGACCCGCGCGGAGTGCGCCACGCCCTGGCCGCCGTGCTCGCGCCGAGCGCGTGTGCCGTACTGACCGGAGCCACCTCACTGCTGGCGGTCGGCGAGTGGATCGCCGACGCCCCGACCTGCGTGCTCGAACGCCTCGGCGACATCCCGCTGCTGGGCCGCACCAAGCAGACCAGCCATGGACGATCCGAGATCCGCCGCATCAAGGTCGCCACCGTCAGGAACCTGCTGTTCCCCAGCGCCCGCCAGGCCATCCAGATCAAACGCCGCCGCACCGACCGCAAGACCGGCAAGACCGGCATCACCACCGTCTACGCCGTCACGAGCCTGACGGCCGAACAAGCCACCTGCGCCCAGATCGAAGCGCTGATACGCGGCCACTGGACCATCGAGGCCCACCACCACGTCCGGGACACCACCTTCACCGAAGATGCCTCCCAACTACGCACCGGCAACGCACCCCGCACCATGGCCACCTGGCGCAACCTCGCCATCGGCGCCCTCAAATTGAACGGCACCACCAAACCAGGCCCGCCAGACATGAGGTGTGTTCGGCATGTCAGGGCGGTCCAGGAGCCAGAGCACATACCCTGCCTGGCACCTGGCCCACGGACTGTCCGAAACGACTGCACGATCGAGCCTGCCGCGCAGGTCAGCGCTGTCGACAGCCCGGGCAACCCGCACGTACTCGCGGTCTTTGCAGCGATACACACAGAGGACGGCGATCTCGACCAGATCGGCGAGCTTCGCCTTGATCGCCTCCTCCTGGTGAGGGAGGGCCATACCCCGGATAAGACTCTGCTTCGTACCCCACGCCTTCGCATGCTGCGTCCACTCCAGCGGGTATCTCGCTTCCCACTCCAGGAAGAGCAACGCATTAGGGCAGCCCCGGCCAAGTCGCCAGATCCCCGCCCGCAGGGAGATCCCACAGCCCGTCAGGCAGCGAACGCCTCTGGGCTTGGTGATACATCCGCCGCGCCTGAAGAACGGCCGGCTCCCGGTACTGATCCTCTGCGCCCAGGGGCAACGTCAGCCGCCACATCTCGTTGGCCCGACCGAGCGCGTCCGCGACCTGCCTGCGCGCCTCAGCCAGATGGGCAAGCGCTGCAGTTCTTGCAGCTGGATCATCCGCTATCAGTCCGAACGCCCAGCCCAGTCGCTCATCCCATGCACAAGCATCGTCCGCACCTGCACCTGCTTCTTCAGCCACGCACGGGATCATCCTCCAACGCAATCGGCTCGCTTCACCCGATGGTGCGGGGAGACACAACAGCTCCGAGGCGCAACGTCCGTGAGCAGGAACCGTCCGCTCGCCCTCCTTCGGCTCACATGATCACGAAACGAACATCCCTTGACTTTGCCGAAGCCCTGCCCTGGGACCAGTACGGATGCCGCAATATCGCCGCTGGCCTCCGCCACGTCTCCTACGGCCCCTTTCAACCGGACACTGGGCCTGTTGAACGTCCTCTGACCAGTCCGCCTACAAGTTCACCAGCACTTCGAGACTTCCCGGCTCGAGGCGTGCCGCTACCCGCCGCCAGGGTGAAACAACGAGGCTCCGCTGCGGAATTCATTTCGCTGAATGGAATGGGCTGTCTACTCACATAAAGTAACCCACCGGGTTACACCCCTTCCAACGTCCCCCGGCGGGTGTAACGCGGTCGTCTATCTGCCTGAGAAGACCGATCCCGGATCAGTCTTGGATCACAGCCGCCCGTGCGGCTGGGGACGCGTAGAAAGAGCGATGACCATGAATGCGATCTCCTCTCCGCCGGCTCGGCGGTCGCGTACGGCGTGCCTGACCGCTGTCGCCGTTGCCGGAGCACTGGGACTGCTCAGCGCGTGCGGCGGATCGTCGCACCCCAAACCGGCCGGCGCGCTGAGTCCCGGACCCGGGCAGACCCTGCCGGGAACGCCCGGTGCCTCCGGAACGGGCGGTACGGTCACCCCGCCACCAATCACGCCCTCGACCTCACCTACAAGCGGCCAGCCGTCCGCTGCGACGGCCGCCAACGCGGTGACGATCAAGAACTTCGCGTTCTCACCGGCCAAACTGACGGTCAAAGCGGGCATGAAGGTGACCTGGACCAACACCGACCCAGACACTCACACCGTCACCAGCAAGAAGGGATCGGGCGGGCCGCTGAAGTCGGGAGGCCTGACCACCAACGCCACCTACAGCTACACGTTCACCAAACCTGGAGCCTACGCCTACTACTGCACCATCCACCCGTTCATGACCGCCACCGTGGAGGTGACCCCATGACCGAGCACACCCAGGACTCCAACGGCGGCGGCGAGCATGGCATGACGCGGCGTCAGCTGACGCGACACGCCGCCTGGTTCGGTGGCGTCGTGATCCTGACAGTCACCGGAGGAGAGGTGATCAGCCATCTTCCCGGTTCGTCGAACGCGGCCCCGGCAGGCGGCGCGGACCTGCGGTTCGTGCAGGTCTCCGACAGCCATATCGGCTTCCAGGGGCCGGCCAACATGGACGTCGCCGGGACGTTTGCCGCAGCGCTCAGCCAGGTCAACTCCCTCGGATTCCGACCCGACTTCGTCATGCACAGCGGCGACATGACGCACCTTTCCGCCCCTGCCCAGTTCGACCAGGTCAAGCAGATGCTGTCGCAGTTGCGCACGGACCGGATTTTCACCGTGCCGGGCGAGCACGACTCGATCGGAGACAACGGACGCGCTTACCGACAGGCCTTCGGCAAAAACACCCTCGGCGACGGCTGGTACAGCTTCGACACCCACGGTGTGCACTTCATCGCGCTGGTCAACACTCTGCACTTGGAGCAACTCGGCCACTTGGGCAAGGATCAGATCGACTTCGTGCGCAAGGACATCGCCGGCCTGTCGTCGGACACCCCCATCGTCATCTTCAGTCACATTCCTTTGTTCGCGATGTATCCGAAGTGGGGCTGGGGCACCAACGACGCGGTGCAGGTGCTGTCGATGTTGCGCCGCTTCTCCTCAGTCACGTGCCTCAACGGGCACGTCCACCAGCTGTTCACCAAGACCGAGGGCAACATCACCTTCCACTCGGCCGCCCCCACCTGCTACCCGTTTCCCAAACCCGGCCACGGCCCCGCCCCCACTCCACAGGTGCTGCCCGCCGGACGCCTCAAGGACGCACTCGGCATCCGCACCGTCAACTACCGGCAGGGCAGCCACGCACTGGCCGTCAAGGACGAGAAACTCGCATGAACACCCGGCGCCTGCCCGCCCGTGCACTGCCCTGGTGCGTGCCGCCGCGCTCGCGGCAAGTGGATACATCCACGCCGAGCTCTACATCGACGGATACCGCTTCATCCACGTCATCGGCCCATTGTTCCTGCTGCAGGCCAGCGCCGCCTTCGCGGTGGCCGCACTCCTCCTGTTGACGGCACCCCTGCTACTCCGAATCGCTGCCGCCGCGATCGCCATCGGCGCGCTCGCCGGGTTCGCCACATCCCGCACCATCGGATTGTTCGGATTCTCCGAACACGGCCTACCGCCGTGAAGTACGTCCACGCCGCCCACCCGGACAAGGCACTGTCACAGACTCGCTGCGCGATGCCCCGCCTGGATGCGGACGCGATCGACGGGGCGGTGGGCGCCCGGCTGTCCGACCGCCGCCCCCAGGCAGAGCCAGCTGCCCGGCGGGCGGTGGCCGTGGACGGCAAGAGCCTGCGTGGTGCGGCAAAGGCGAAGGGCCGGAAGATCCACCTGCTCGCCGCACTGGAGCACACCACCGGCCCGGTCCTGGCCCAGCTGCACGTCGGCGAGAAGACCAACGAAATCACCTGCTTCCAGACCCTGCTGGACACCGTTGCCGACCTGGCCGGAGCCGTCGTCACCAGCGACGCCATGCACACCCAGCGCGAGCACGCCGACTACCTGCTGGACGCGGCGCCCACTACATCGTGATCGTCAAGGACAACCAGAAGAAGCTGCGCGGACGGCTCAAGTCCCTTCCCTGGAAGGACATCCCACTTCAGGGCCGCACCAAGAACACCGGCTACGGCCGCTACGAGATCCGCCGGATCAAGGTCGCCACCGTGGGCAGCCTTCTCTTCCCCGGAGCCCGCCGGGCCGTCCAGATCAAGCGCCGCCGCGCCGACCGCAAGACGGGCAAGACCACCGTCAAAACCATCTACGCCGTCACCAGCCTGACCGCCGAACAGGCCACCCCGGCCCAGCTCGCCCGCCTCGTCCGCGACCACTGGACGATCAAGGCCCTGCACCACGTCCGCGACACCACCTTCGCTGAGGACGCCTCCCAACTGCGGACCGGTAGCGCACCCCGCGCGATGGCCACCTGGCGCAACCTCGCCACCGGAGCCCTATGGGCAGCCGGAGCGACGAGCATCGCAGCCGGCCTCCGCCACAACGGCCGCGACCCCCGCCGCCCCCTCACACTCCTCGGCCTCGGATGAACATAAACCGGACATCACGCGACTACGCCGAAGCCCTGCCTTCCGGAGCGGTCAGCACATAGCCACGGCAGACACCGTGGAAAGGCAAGTCCGTGATCGAGTCGGCGATCTGATCCCCTGGAGACGCCTCCTGCGACAGAGAAACGACGTCCTTCACGAGATCGGGACAGACATTCCTCAACGCGACAGACTCTTCTCGTAACTCGTGTGCGATGCCATGTCACGAAGCATGTCAGTCCGGCCAGTCCAGCACACCCGCTCCGAGCCGATGCCACAACGGCAAGGTCAGTCACGCAGGCGCGCACCGCCACCGCCGGGAGCTTGACTAACACCTCGAACAACATGCCCGCGAAGCAGCCCGCACTCCCGATCTGCCCCACTGCTTCCACCTACTGAAATTGACCCCTGCAGACCGCAGCCCGTTTGATCCGGCCGGAGAGAGCGACCTTCTCGGCGCCGAAGTGGTCCCCCAGGCTTTCCGCCGCGGCCACCCTCCACAAGCATTGGGCGCCTGTTGCAGGTCGACTGCCATGCAGTCAACACCCCGGCGTATTGTGGAAGTTGGGCACAGTCAGGCCAGGGCCGCCAGAATGGACGGATCTTGCGCGTTGGTACGATCGGCAGCATGGGACCTCTGAATCCACCTCGGCCTGAACTCATAGTCGGATTACTCTGCTTCGTCGCCGTCTTTGTGATCTTCGCGAAGGTGCTGATTCCGCGCATCGAGAAGATCCTCAAGGCGCGTGAAGAAGCGATCGACGGAACTGTTGAGCGGGCTGTCGCCATCAATGACGAAGCGCGCCGCATCCACGACGAGTACCAGGCTGAACTCAGCGCCGCTCGTCACAAAGTCGCCCAGGTTCGCCAAGCCGCAGCAGAAGAGGGAGCCTCCCTTCTCGCAGCCCTGCGCGCGGAAGGACAGAAGGAGCGCGACGACTCCGTGGCGTCGGCGAAGGCGCAACTGGAAGCCGACCGGATCATCGTGGAAGCCGAACTGCGCGAGGCCATGTTCAACCTGGCCACCGAACTCGCCGGCCGTATCGTCGGTGAACCGCTCGACGACTCGCCCACAGCACGTGCCATGGCCGACGACTTCTTCGCCGCGCTCGAGGCCGGGGATTCCGTCAGGAGCTGACCGGCCTGCTCAGCTCCTGCTCGCCGTCTGCATCGGAAAATGGCGCCGAGGGTGAAGGGGAGCTGCCTGAGGGGGTGCCTCCCACCAGAGGTAAAGTTCCCGTTCTGCATCGCCGCCGACACGGCCGAAGACGTCGCGGAGAACTTCCAGCTCTACCTCACCCCATTCACTGCGGATGTGGACGCTTACGCTGGAGATGCTGCACCGGCTCGACCCAGGCCTGCCGTGCGCCGCCCCCGTGACGGCAAGCCGTTCGAGGCCGACGTTCTGCGGGCGTCCTGGCCGGGCGCAGTGTGCCGCATGGCTGTTGTTTCCTGACGGGTCATTGGGCGCTTGCCGCTGGACGGACGACGATTTCATTCACGTCGACCTGCGGAGGCCGGGAAACGGCGTACGCAATGGCCTCTGCGATGGCGGAGGCGGGCAGTGCCACCGCGCGGTAGGCCTTCATGGCCTCTTTGGCGGCCGGGTCGGAGATGCTGTCGGCGAGTTCGGACTCGGTCACGCCGGGGGAGACGAGACTGACCCGGATGGTGCCGTCGGATTCCTGGCGCAGTCCTTCGGAGATCGCGCGGACGGCGAACTTGGTGGCGCAGTACACCGCTGCGGTGGGGGAGACCTCGTAGGCACCCACCGAGGCGATGTTCACGAAGTGCCCGCCGCCCTGAGCACGCATCACAGGCACGGCCGCGGCGATCCCGTGCAGGACACCCCGCACGTTCACGTCGATCATGCGGTCCCACTCCTCGGTCCTCAGCGCCTCCAACGGCGAGAGCGGCATCACCCCTGCGTTGTTGACCACCACGTCCACGCGGCCGTGGCGCTCGCGGGCGGCGGACACGAAGGCCTTGACATCGTCGGCGTCCGTGACATCCAGTCGCCGGAAGTCGGCCGTGCCGCCTGCGGCGGTGATGTCGCCCGTCAACGCTGCGAGACGTTCGGTGCGCCGGGCGCCGAGGAAGACCGTGTGGCCGTCCTCGGCGAGCCGGCGGGCCGTCGCTTCCCCGATCCCGCTGCTAGCCCCGGTGATCGCCACAACCTTGGCGGTGTCCGTCATGCCTGCTGTCCTTCCCGGTAGAGCACCAGGTGTTCGTGATGGAGCACCCCGTCGCGGACGTCGCCCGTCGCCGTGAACCCCGTGTCGTCGACGTAGTCGATGTGCTTCCCCGTCACCGTGTAGCGGCCCGTGTACGCACTGCGCCGGTCACCGCGGGCCTCGTCGTAACGGCCGTCCGCCCGTAGCTCCTGGCGTATGTGACCGTCGGCGGTCACCCACATACCGACGACGTCTGCGTGGCTCTCCTCCGTATGTCCTGTCATGCCGGACACTCCTTCTTCTCGGTGCGGGTCTGTCCCGTGCCACCGAGTCTGAGCAGGTCACGGCCAACCCTCCAGGACGTGTGCTGCCTGGGTGCACCGCACCCAGGCAGCACATCGCCCCCGGGGCCTAGCCTGGGTCGATGACCGACAACCACCTGGGAGAGTTCCTCCGCGCACGCAGGGCGGGTCTGCAGCCGCAGGACGTCGGCATGGCGAGCCACGGCGTACGCAAGGTGACCGGGCTGCGCCGGGAAGAGGTCGCCGTCCTGGCCGGGATGAACGCGGACTACTACACCCGCCTGGAACAGGGGCGCGAGCGCCACCCCTCGGCCCAGGTGCTCGACGCACTCGGCCGCGCCTTGCGGCTGGACCCCGACGCCCTTGCCCACCTGCACCGGCTGGCCGGGACGGCGCCGGGCAGCCAGTTCACCCACACCACGGACCGGGTCGGTGCGGCCCTGCGCCAGCTGATGGACAGTTTCCCGGGCGCACCGGCCTTCGTCATCAACCGGACCCTGGACGTCCTCGCCGCGAACCACCTGGCCCAGGCCCTGCACTCACCCTTCGAAGCGGCGGACAATCTGGCCCGCATGACCTTTCTCGACCCAGCAGGCCGACAGTTCTACACGCGGTGGAGCTGGACGGCCCAGGCCACCGTGGGTCATCTGCGCCAGGCAGCAGGCCTCGACCCGGATGACCCGCGGCTGCTCGAACTCGTCCGCGTCCTCACCGAACACAGCGCGGACTTCACCCGCCTGTGGAACACCCATGCCGTGCGCGGGAAGACCCAGGACGCCAAGCACTTCCTCCACCCGGACGCCGGTCCATTGATCCTCACCTACCAAGCCTTCGACGTACGCGACGCCCCGGGTCAGCAACTCATCATCTACCAGGCCGAACCCGGCAGCCCCAGCGCCCAGGCGCTGGCCCTGCTCGGCTCCGTCCACGCCATGTCCCCTCAACCCGCGCGCTGGAGGGTTTCGGCGGGCTAGGGGGAAGGCGCAGCTGCGGACGAATGTGCGAGTGGTGGCTGGCCAACCTGCCTGACAGCCGTCGGCAGGGGCTCCACGCATCACCGGCGGCCGTGCATGGGCGGCCGGTGCCTCGCCGGCCCGGGCATCTCCGCAGCCACCTGCGAGGCCAAGCCCTCTGCGAGGCCGCACCGTCTGCGAGGCCGCACCGTCTGTGAGGCCACGTTCTCCGCAGGGCTCCGCTGGCCGCGGGTACGCAGGCGCGTCCTTAGGTGCCTGCTGCGGCAGTTCGGCGTGTCCAGAGGGTGGCGTCGCTGCTCGTGGCGATCGCCAGGGTGCGACCGGACGGTGAGAAGCCCGCGGTCCGCAGCTCCGAGTAGTTGGAGCCGAAGATGTGCATGGGAACCTCCTCGGGCAGCCGTGCATCTCACTGTCCGGAAAGGCAGAAGCGGCGACACCCGGTCATCGCAGAGGGTGTCTTCATCTGGGGGAAACGCATGGCATGGCGGACAGCAACGGTCTCCTCCATCGGCCTGGCAGTGCTTCTGGCCACCACCGCCTGTGGGCGTGGCGAGACCGTCTCCACCCGGCCGATCACGGGAGCGTCCCTGACCGCTGCTCCCACCACTTCACCGGGCGCCGCCTCCTCGGGCTCGCCCAGGGCCAGGGGGACGTCCGCCTGCGCAACGCCGCAATTGCACTGGAAACTGACGCGTCCGCACGGCACGTCGCACGGTGCGCCGACGGCACTCCTCAGTGCCAGGAACACCGGCACCCGGCCGTGCGCCTTCGACGGCTATCCGGACCTCGACGTCTACGTGGGCAAGGGGCCCAGCGTCTCGTCGAAGCCGAAGAGCACCAGGCCGGTGCGGCTGGTGCTGAACTCGACCCGTACCGTCGAGTTCCCGGTCTTCTACGCCGCGACCGCCGCCCTGCACGGGAGCTGCTTCATCCCGGGCCATGACAGTCCCCGCATCTCCGTGCGGCCGCCGCACGCCGCCGCTCGTGACTACGGTGCCTTCGTGCAGCTGACCGACGCGAACGGCCACCGTCTGCGGGCACAGGTGTGCGGGACCGGTATGCAGCTGGGCTCACCCCACCTGCGCTAGGCGTTGCGGCTATTTATCGTGTGCATGCCCATCGGTCCGTGTCATCATTGCGGCTGCGACCGCTGATCACGGTCGACCGGAAACCGCCTCTCGGAGGCACGGGGGAAACGCAACGGGGGCCGCTCTTATGCGCAGTGAGTATGTGCCGTGAGCTGTGCCCGAACGTCCACGCCTGCCCGCAGGGCGGGTGCACCGTGACGTCTCTCGCGGTGCGCGGGCGTGCGGTGCGCCGTGCCGCAGGCGGACAGCGGGACATCACCCGTCGCGCCGCACAGCGGCGGATCGCCGCGCAACGGGACGGGAACCGGCCTGGGCCGAGTCTTCGACCCGCCCGCCGCCGACGACCTGCCCAGCGGGCGACTCACCGTGCCTGCCTCACCTGGAGAAAACCATCTTGCACAAGAAACGAATACGTCTCGGGTCCGTGAGCGCGCTGAGCACCGCAGTGCTGCTGGGCAGTGCCGCGGCAGCGCAGGGCACCACACGGACCCCGGCCGCCGAAGACCCGGCGCCGGCCACCTCGGCAGTGCCGCTCAGGGCCGTGTCCGTACCGAAGGCCCCGGCGTCCGTCACCGGCTCGTCGTCCGCCGACAGCAACTGGACGGTCCGGAAAGCCATCCGGTTCTGGACACCCGAGCGCATGGCCTCGGCGACCGACCCCTCGGGCCGTGTGGCTCAGCCGAAGGGCTGGACGGCGCCGCGGAAGAACGGTCTCACCGGCGCCGGCCTCACCGGTCAGCACTTCGGTGGCATCAAGTCCGTGGGAATGCTCTTCCACACGGACAGCGGGATGCGGGCGCACTACTGCTCGGCCAGCGTGGTGCGCAGTTCAGGGCACGACCTCATCCTCACCGCCGGACACTGTCAGGGCAGGAACGCCGCGTTCGTTCCCAAGTACGACCACACGAAGTCGGCGGCGAAGCAGCCGTACGGGATCTGGCCGGTCAAGGAGTGGTTCCGCGACAAGCGGTACGCCTCCGACAAGAGCATCAACTCCGACCTCGACTTCGCCTTCGCCAGCATGAAACCCAATGGCGGACGCAAGCTCCAGGACGTCGTGGGCGGCAACAGCCTGGTCCGTACGCCGGGGTTCGCCAACAAGGTGACGGTCATCGGCTACCCGTCGATCGGGCACAACCCTCAGGACCAGGCGTTCCGTTGCCCCAACGTCCGGACGACCGCACTGCGCTCCTACTACCAGATGCAGATCGACTGCGGCGGCATGTGGGGCGGGGTCTCCGGGGGGCCGTGGTTCTCCAAGTTCGACGCGTCGGGCAACACCGGCCAGGTCATCGGCAATGTGGGCGGATTCAACGGGGGTGGCCCCGATGTGAAGCCCAGTGACCCGCTGTACAACCGGATCACCTACAGCCCGCTGCACGGTGACCGCTTCTTCCAGCTCTACACCGACGCCCAGAAGGGCCTCCACACCGACCACGGCCCCTACCACCAGCCGCCCCTGCCCTGAGCAACGGTACGACCCGGAAGCACGCGATGCCGACACCGAGGTGGGCACCACCGCCTCCGGCCCAGGCACCTGGGCGGCGTCTCTTCGATCAGGTGAGTCGTTGGTCAGTCATGCTCAACAGGGGGATCTGCCTGACGAGGAGTGGGCGGTGCTGGAGCCGCTGCCGGCGAAGGGCAACCACCGGCGCGGCCGGTGGCGGGACGACCGCAGGTGATCAACGGGATCATTGACCGGCTCGGCACCGGCTGCCAGTGGCGCACGTGCGTGCACTGCGGGAGGTGCCTGAGTGAGCGGTGAACAAGGTCAGGCAATTCAGGGCCGTGGTCACGCGCTATGACAAGCGCGGATACGTCCTCCCGGGTACCGTCACCGCTGCCGCACTCCTCACCCGGCTCCGGCCCTCGTCACACGGGGCGTTACCGCCACCAGGCTCGGCGTCAGTGACGGACCAGGCAGAACGGATGACCTGCGGGGTCGGCAAATATCCGCCAACTCCGTCCGTCCATACCGTCGTCCAGCACCCTGGCGCCCTGGGCCAACACCTGTTCCTGAGCACGATCCAGGTCGGCGACACCGAAATCCAGGTGGAACTGCTGTGGCCGGCTCGGGTCCGGCCACAACGGTGGCTGGTACTCCGCTACCCGCTGGAAGGCGAGGACGAGGCCGGACGCCGTGTGCAACGTGGCCCAGTCCGCGCTGAGCGCCCAGCGCCGATCCGGCTGGTTGACACTGCCGCCAAGGAGCGACTGGTAGAACTCGGCGAGTTCACCGGGGTCGGAGCAGTCCAGCACTACGCACTGCAGATCAGCGATCACGGGGAAGATCCTAGGTGGCCATCCGTAGGCCGGACCACTCATTACTGACATCCCCGAGACAGGGCCTGCCCGGATCCCGGCGGGCCGCCGCCGATCTCGGTGAGCGGAACGACGTCCTGTCCCGACTCGTGAGCGCAGGCGCAGGCGCAGGCGCAGGCGCAGGCGCAGGCGCAGACGCGGCCGCGCCGCTCACCGACGGCGAGTTGCGCGGCCAGCTGATCTCCCTCCTCCTGGCCGGGCACGAGACGACCGCCGCCGCGCTGTCCTGGACCCTCTGGGCGCCCGCCCGCCATGACGACCTGCAGGACACGGCCCGGGCTGCCGCGCCGTCCGGTGACGCCAAGTACCTCGAAGCTGTTCTGAAGGAAGGCATCCGCCTGCACACGGTGATCGCGTCGACGAGCGTCCCCTCAGGGGACCTTGACCCCTGAAACCGGCAACCAGTTGCGTGACGGCAGGTACCCAGCGGCCAGCACCCGGCCCGTAAAGGGGCTGACAGCCGCAGGTAAGTCAAGCCTTACTTTCTCGGAAATCCGACTGCATGGTGGGGGCGGTTTGCGAGAAGGGCGGAGTGTTGTCAGAGGCCAAGAGTGGTGCCGCACGCCAGGTGGAGGCGGAGCAGGAGCATGTGTCCGCGATGTACGCCCTGCTGGACGAACAGCTTGCGGACGTGCAGGCCCAGCTTGCGGGCGTGCTGAAGACGCCGGCCAACAGTCCCACGGAGCGGTACGAGCGAGAGGTGGAGGCAGGGCGTCTGGCAGGGATGCTGCACCGGTTCGAGGGGGCTGAGAAGGGACTGGTCTTCGGCCGAGTCGACACGGGGGACGGAACAGCGTTGCACGTCGGCCGTCTCGGCCTCCGCTCGGACGACGGCGACCTGCCGCTTCTGGTGGACTGGCGCGCGGATGCGGCATGGCCCTTCTACGCGGCGACACCGCTGCATCCGATGGGTCTCCGGCGCCGTCGTCACTTGCGCGTCGAGGATCGCGTGGTGCACGCGGTCAGCGACGAACTCCTCGACGGCTCCGCCCCCGCCGCCGACGACGTGGTGGGCGACAGCCCTCTGATGCAGGCGCTGGAGGCGGGGCGCACGGGACGCATGGGCGCGGCGGTGTCAACCTTGCAGGCGGAGCAGGACGCGATCGTACGGTCGGCGCATCGCGGGGTCACGGTCGTGCAGGGCGGCCCCGGTACGGGCAAGACCGTGGTGGCGCTGCACCGGGCGGCGTACGTGCTCTACGCGTTTCCGCGAGCTGCCGAGACCGGCGTCCTCATCCTTGGGCCGAACACACGGTTCCTCGACTACGTCTCCGCCGTGCTTCCCTCGCTCGGGGAGAGCGACGCGGTCCTCACGACCTGCCAGGAGCTGGCCGGAGTGCGGCCGGCCCGCAGGGAGCCGTTCGACTCGGCGCGGCTGAAGGGCGACCTGGTCATGGCGGATGCGCTCGCGGGGCTCGTACGCTCCCTGCAGGCGCCCCGTGGAGACTTCACGGTGCGCATCGGCCAGGAGCGGATGCGACTGCCGCACGGCGCGGTGGCCCGGGCGCGGGACGCGGCTGTGGTCGGCGGCTTGCCGCACAACCAGGCCCGCGAGGCGTTCAAGGAGCACTTGATCGATGCGGTCACCTCGGAGCTGCAACGCGCGATGGCCGAGACCTTGGTACGCATCGACGCCGAGGTGTCGGTGAGTACCGGGATCGACCTCGACCAGGCCGTCGCGGCCGACCTGCTCGCCCTCGGGCTGGACGGCGCACCGGCCCCGGATCCGGCCCAGGAGTTCGATGCGGACGCGACACGGGCAGCGCTGCTGGAGGATGCCGAGGCCGACCGCGCCGTGGAGGTCCTGTGGCCCCGCCTGACGCCCCAGTCCCTCGTACGGAGGCTCCTGACAGACCCTCGGCTCCTGGCGACGCACCTGCCGCCGTGCGCCGCAGGGGAGCGTTCGCGGTTGCTGCAGGATCCCGGCGCCGGGTGGACCGAGGCGGACGCGGCACTGCTGGACGAGGCGGCGGCCCTGGTCGACGGCCCGCCGGACCGCGTCTTCGGTCACGTGGTCGTGGACGAGGCGCAGGACCTCACCGCCATGCAGTGGCGCATGGTCCTACGGCGCTGTCCGGCAAGGTCGATGACTGTGGTGGGTGACTTCGCCCAGGCGGGCCCTGCGCCCACCGCACGCGACTGGCACGACGCGCTGGGCCCGCACCTGGGCACCCGATTCGCCGTCCACACCCTGACCGTCAACTACCGCACCACGGAAGAGATCCTGAACGAAACCCAGGACCTGCTCACCCGGATCGCCCCCGGCCAGACACCGAGCCGCTCGGTCCGTCACGGCGAGAGCCCCCGCCACCTCACGGCGAGTGCTGACGGGCTGCCCGCACTCCTCTCCCGCGAGCTCCGGACCCTGACCGCGGCGTACCCCGGCGAACTGCGCGCGGTGATCTGCCCTGACGCCAGAACCCACGAACTGACCACCTCCACGATCACCGGCCAGGCGCGGCTGATCCCGGCGTCCGAGAGCCGAGGCCTGGAGTTCGACTCCGTGATCGTCGTCCTGCCGGACGAGATCACCACGGCCACACCCAGCGGCGAAAGGGACCTGTACGTCGCCCTCACGCGTGCCACCAAGAGACTGTGCACCATCGGCATCCGGGCGACATGACGGCTGGTTCCCGGGTCAGCCGGCCGGGGACTGCGCTGTCACGATGAGCGTGCCGAGGGCGCCCGGCTCGGGGTTCGGGTGCACCCTGGCGCGGACGCCGGTGAAGCCGTGACGCTCAAGGATCCCGGCCCACTGGTCGGCACTGTACTGCCAGCGGTACACGGTCAGTTCGTCCTCGCGGCCCTCCAGCCACTTGCCGCCCATGCACTGCGCCCCGCACTGGCCGGTGACGGGTTCGCGGTGCGAGAAGGCAAAAGTGCCGGCAGGAGCGAGGCGGCGGATGACGAGGGGGAACAGTTCGTCGGGATCGGTGAACCAGACGGCGCCCCACGTCGAGTAGATCGCGTCGAACTCCCGCGGACTGCTGTCCAGGTAGGAGCACACCTCGGCGTGCACGAAGGCCAAGCCGGTCAGGTGGGACCAGAAGCGGCGGGCACGTTCGACCTGGACGGCGGAGAAGTCGACGGCAGTGACGTCGCAGCCGTGGCGAGCCAGGTAGGCGGCGTTCTCGCCCTCGGCCGGGCCAAGGTCCAGGACGGTGGCGGGGGAGCGGAGCAATTCCGCGCCGGGGCCGCCGTCGTCCAGGCCCGTCCAGTCGAAACGGGTTGCTGCGGGCCGCTCTTGGACGCCGGGCCGGTACTTGTCCCAGTATTCGGCTGCGGTGACGGGCGCTGTGCCGGGCAAGAGGTCCTCCGGGAGCGGTGCGTGTCGGATGCCGTCGAGGAGGCCAACTTACCTGCGCCTCTTCGATGTCGGCTGTGCGGCCACTTGGTCGGAGGCGATATCTACTAGCTGGTAACTTCTATGGATGATCTTTTCGTTGCGCCTGAACCGTCCCGTGCGCGCCACGCTGATATCCGCTCTCGCCCTGGCTGCGCTGCCCGCCGCACCCGCCACCGCCGACGACGCGTCGACCCCTCATCTCGACGCCGTGGAAAGCGCCTTGCGCGAGGTCTCGCCCGGCCTCGAAGGGGACGTGTGGGAGCGGACGAGCGGCAACCGTCTCGACGCGCCGACCGGCGACCGTGCCGGCTGGCTGCTCCAGACGCCCGGCTGCTGGGGCGACGCCGACTGCAAGGACCGTGTCGGCACCAAGCGGCTGCTGGCCAAGATGACCGAGAACATCTCGCGGGCGACGCGGACCGTCGACATCTCCAGTCTCGCCCCCTTCCCGGACGGCGCTTTCCAGGACGCCATCGTCGCGGGCCTGAAGTCCGCGGTGGCCTCCGGTCACAAGCTCAGGGTCCGGGTCCTCGTCGGGGCCGCTCCCGTCTACCACATGAACGTGCTGCCCTCGAAGTACCGGGACGACCTTCGCGGCAAGCTCGGCCCGGCGGCCGATGCGATCACGCTCAACGTCGCCTCGATGACCACGTCGAAGACCGCCTTTTCCTGGAACCACTCCAAGCTCCTGGTCGTCGACGGGGAGACCGCGGTCACCGGTGGCATCAACAACTGGAAGGGCGACTACCTCGACACCGCCCACCCGGTCACCGACGTCGACCTCGCCCTGGCCGGCCCCGCCGCCGGCTCGGCCGGCCGATACCTGGACCGGCTGTGGGCATGGACGTGCAGCAACAAGAGCAACATCGCCAGCGTCTGGTACGCCGCCTCCGGCGGAGCGGACTGCATGGCGGCCATGGAGCGGGACACCAACCCCCGCGCCGTCCCGGCCACCGGCGACGTGCCGGTGATCGCCGTCGGCGGGCTCGGCGTGGGCATCGAGGACTCCGACCCCGCCTCCTCCTGGCATCCGACCCTGCCGGACACGTCCGCCACCCGATGCGTGGTCGGACTGCACGACAACACCAACGGGGACCGCGACTACGACACGGTCAACCCGGAGGAGAGCGCACTGCGTTCACTGATCTCCAGTGCGACCAGGCACATCGAGATCTCGCAGCAGGACCTCAACGCGACCTGCCCGCCGCTGCCCCGCTACGACACCCGCGTCTACGACGCCCTGGCCGCGAAGCTCGCCTCCGGTGTCAAGGTGCGCATAGTCGTCAGTGACCCCGCCAACCGCGGCGCCGTCGGCAGCGGAGGCTACTCGCAGATCAAGTCCCTCTCCGAGATCAGCGACGCGCTGCGCAGCAGGCTCGCCCGGGTCACCGGTGACGAGCGCGGCGCCACGTCAGCGCTCTGCTCCAACCTGCAGCTGGCGTCCTTCCGCAGCTCGCCGAGCGCGAAGTGGGCCGACGGACACCCCTACGCCCAGCACCACAAGCTGGTCTCGGTGGACGGCTCCGCGTTCTACATCGGCTCGAAGAACCTCTACCCGGCGTGGTTGCAGGACTTCGGGTACATCGTGGAGAGCCCCGCCGCCGCCCAGCAGCTCGACACGCAGCTGCTGAGCCCGCAGTGGACCTACTCCAAGGCGTCCGCCACGGTCGACTACGAACGGGGGCTCTGCCAGATCTGAAGTCCCGCTGTCCGCAGGGGAGTCCATGGACAGACGCCGGCATGGACGGTCAGCGGCCATCTCCGTCGGCTTCGACCACCGGCTCCAGGTCCAGCGGCCACGAAGCCCCCTGGGTGTGACGGCGGCGGTCAGCCGGCGTACGGATGCACCTCGTGCCGGATCCAAACGTTGGGTTCGACGTAGACCGCGTGGTCATGCGCGGTGTCACAGCGGACCGGGACGAGGGCGCCGGGTACGTCGATGTCGCCGTCGCTGTCGAAGGGCAGGCCGGTCCACCGACGCCACTGGGCCAGGGACCCGCTGACCGTCATCGATGCCGAAGCGACCCTTTCGACGGTGCCGCCGGCCTTGACGTGCACTCGCAGCCAGGGGTCGGTCGGCAACCCGTCGTCGCGCCGCCGGAGGATGTAGTCGGCCATGGGGACGTGCGGTTCGAGGTGCTTGGCCGTGGGACGGACCGGGGCCAGCAGCACGTTGTGCCCCTGCCGGCCGACGGCGTCCCGCAGTGCGGCCAGCATGCGGTAGGACAGACCACGGCCGAGGTACGCGCTGTCCACCGTGATCTCGAGCGCACTGGCTGCTGTCGGCGACCGCTTGTGGCGCTGGTCGCGGAACGCCCACATGAGCACTTGGTCCCAGCCCTTGTCCGGCGTCTCCTCCCGGCCGTCGTGCCCGGCGTCGAACGGCACACTCAGCCCGCGTGCCACGACGCGGTCACCGTCCGTTGCCACCACGCAGTAGTCGGGGAAGTCCTCGACCACCCGGTCCAGCAGGGCGCCCGCGACCGGATCCTGCGGGATGAAGGCCGGCCAGTTCTCAGCGATCTCGTACATCCGGGAGGTCAACGACGGGCGTTCGGCGAGCGGGGTGATCAAGATGCTGTCCATGTCTGCCACGGCAGGGGACCCTGTCACAGGAACACCCTCATGGCCAGCGGATTGTTCCTGGGCCGCTCCTTTGCGCTTGCCCGGATTACTACGATCTCGTAATATCCGAAATCATGATGTCTGAATCCGTGCCACCCGGACGGTCGGTGCTGCTGACGCTGCAGCGCGCGACCCACGCCACCCTGCACCTGATTGCCACCGAACTTGCCGACCTGGACCTCACCGCCTCCGAGATCAACGCGCTGGCCAACCTGGCCGATGGTCAGGGGCGCACCGTGTCCCAGCTGGGAGCCGCCGTCGGCAGTCGTCCCACGACGCTGACCAGCGTCCTGGACCGGTTGGAACGGCGCGGACACATCACCCGCGGTACGCGGGCCGGCGACCGCCGCTCGGTCCTCATCGAACTCACCGAGTCCGGGCGTGCGGCAGCAGCCCTGATCGAACAGACGCTGGCCGACCTCGAGAGCCGCGCGCTGGGCGGCCTGCCCGCCGAGGCCCTCGCAGGCTTCTACGCCGTTCTGGACGCGCTGGGCGAGGAGGGCGTGTGATCGCCGACGCTCACGCCCCGCATGAGGGATCTTCGCCGTTCGCGGAACTGATGGCAGAGGTCATGGCCACCGCCGAGCGCTTCGGTCACCGTCAACACGTCCACCTGACCTGGCTGGCCGTCCGGCGCTACGGAACCGACGCGGCCGTGGAGCTGGTCGGCGACGGCATCCGGCGCACCGCCCGTTACGCAGGAGCCCCGCAGAAGTACAACGCCACCGTCAGCCGGGCCTGGGTGGAGCTGGTGGGCCACCATGCGAGCCAGTCGGACACCGCCGACTTCGACGCGTTCACCGACCAGCACCCCGCTCTCCTCGACAAGAAGCTGCTCACCCGCTTCTACTGCCCCTCGACGCTGGCCGGCATCCCGGCCAGGACCGGATGGGTCGAGCCCGACCGCGCGTCCTTCCCTTGGCGGCACGCCGACGGGTGACGCTCAACCTGGCCGCCGTTCAGCGGCGGCCCCGCAGTACGTCACCGCGCTGCCGATCAAGAAGGCCGATTGCCGCTGGGGGGCGTTCGGCCGGGCGTGGGCCTCGCCGCCGATCCGAGCCCATGGGACGCATCGGCAACTCGTGACCGCTCGGCTGTTACAAGACAGGGACAAATCGCCGATGAACGCCTGTCTCTCCCATGACGTCGTTTCTAGTGACTACGCCAATCGGCACGTAGGTGTCCTTTGGCGCGAAAAGCTGTTCTCACCTCAGAAAGGGACAGATCTGTGATGGTCTCGAAGCGGCGCTCCCTGCACACCGTCGTCGTCGGCGCCCTGGCCACGGCCTCCCTCGCCCTCGCGGGCACCGCGATGGCGGCCACCCCGGCTGCGCACAGCACGTCTCCCGTCGTCGTGGCGCACAAGACGCCGGCCGCCAAGGCCGGCATCACCGCCACGCCGTCGGTGTCCTCGGTCCGGGCCTGGCAGTTGTTCCGGGTCACGGGCAAGACCACCGGCCTCAAGGCGGGCAGCAAGGTGACCCTGCAGCAGAAGCAGCACGGGAAGTGGGTGAGCCTGCCCGCGTCCGCGCCCATCTCGCGCAACGGCTCCTACTCGCTGGGCGTCAAGCTCGGGCTGAAGGGCAAGAACGACCTGCGCATCGTCAGCGGCACCACGGCCTCACCGGTCTTCAACGTGACGGTCCGCTGAGCTGCGGCGCCATGGCGGTCCTGCTGACCGCCACCGCCACCGGGACGGTCTCACCCGTCCCGGTGGCAACTCGCTCCGGACCACTACTTGGACCTTGTGGTCCCCCAGCCGGTGCCCATCAGGCAAGGCTTCTCCTCGTCCGACGAGGCGCTGTTCGCCGGTGACCTGGCGGCGGGCCCGAATGGTGCTGCTGCCAGTGCAGCGCGAAGAAGATCGCCTGTTCGTTTCGACGCACTCAACCATGGCCCACCGTGCGGGAACGGTCTCGGCTGTCGTGCCTCCAGCGCAGCAACGCGGCCAAATCCCAGACACGTATCGCCCCGTCCCTACCCGCGCTGACGGCGACCTGACGTCCCCGCAGCACAGTCGTCACCACTGCCTCGACGCTGCTCCCGTGGCCGATCAACGGGCCACCGATGCCTGCACCCTCGGCCAGGTCCCAGATGCGTACGGTCTCGTCCTTGGATGCTGTCACTGCGATGCATCGACCGCCGACCGTGCAAGTGTCCATGGCGAGGACGTCATCCTCGTGGCCGGTGATCGGTTCATGGAGCGGCTCGGCCTCGTCGTCGACTGACAGCTGCCATGTGTACAGTTCCCCGGGGTCGGCGGCGGCCACCACGATCGGCCGACCGTCGAGCGGGGCGATCGAGAGAGCCCGGATGGTTCCGTCATCCGGCTCGAAGGAGGCCAGCTGGTCGTTCCGCGCGAGATCCCACACGTCTATCCCCAAGCCGCCGGCCGCCACCAGCGAACGTCCGTCGACCGAGGCCGTGGCGAGACTCCCGATGGCATCTTCGTCCGTGGACAGCTCCAGCGGAGCCGCTTGGCCAGGTCCCCACACCAGGAGGGCGCCACCGTACAGCGTGCCCGTCACGAATCGCGGAGGACCGTCGTCCCGCACGGCGGCGACGGCGCCGAGGTAATCATCGTGATACGTCGTCCCACGAAGCAGCTCACCACTCTCCAAGTCCCAGAAAGCAACCGCCTGTTCATCGCCACCGGCGGCCAGCACCACCCGTCCGCCGGACACGACCGCAGCCACGGAGTCGATACGGTTCCTGGCATCGGGATACTCGGCGGCAAGCGGATCCCCGGCGACGGCATACGCCAAGGGACGCTCCCGCCATACATCCCCCACCGGATTCCAGGTCCACACGGCTCCGTCGAAATCGGCGCACACCACAAGCGGTGCATCACCCGCCCCGACCACAGCGAGATCCATGATCGGGGACGAAGACGGTAACCTGCCGCTCAGCAGCAGCGATGCATCAGTCATGCGGCAGAGAGTAAACCCCGGCTCTGACACCGGGGTTGCTGTGAAGACGGGTCCCTGTGCGCTGTCTTCCCATGATTTCGGCTGATGGATCACGGCATGGTGATGCGTCGCCATGGACGGGCGGATGCAGTGCTGTTGTGGGCGTGAGAGTGGACGATCAGACCTGGCGCGTGGCGGCCGCCCGTGTCACAGCCTCGAGCAGCCGGTAGTTCTCCGGGCCCGCACCGAACCCTGACGGCATGCCGAAGCGGCGGCGGGTGTACGCGTAGGCCAAGCCGCTGCCCGGGTCGGCGAGGGCGAGTGAGCCTGTCGCCCCGCTGTGGCCGAACGCGTCCGGGCCCAGGACGCGATAGCGGCCACTGAGCTCCTCGAAGCCCAGGCCGAAGACGTCCTCGTTCCCGGTGACCAGATCGGTTCCGCGATAGTGGACCCGGGCGAACTCGGTGATGGTCTCCGGCTTCAGCAGCGGCACCCGGCTGTCCACCCCGGAGACCGCCGCGGCGTACATCCCCGCCACACCCCGTGCGGAGCCGACCCCGCCGGACGAGGTGGGACCGAGCGCCCGCACAGCCCGGGTGTTGGCGAAGGCCACCAGATCGGTCGGCGGGGTCGCGTTCTGGTTGAAGGCGATGCCCCTGACACTGTCCGGGGCCGCGGCGTTGGCCGCGAGCTGCTCGGCCTCTTGCGGCGTCGGCAGCAGCGGCAGTACCTCGGCACAGCGCGATTCGAGCGCCTCCGGCAGACCCAGGTGGAAGTCGAGCCCGTACGGCGCCCGGATCCGCTCCTCGTAGATCTCCTGAATCGAGCGGCCGGTCACCCGCCGCACCACCTCGCCGGTCAGGGCGCCGATCACGAAAGCGTGGTAGCCATACGCCGTTCCCGGCTCCCAGAACGGCCGTTGACCGGCGAGTCGCGCGGCCATCAGCCGATCGTCGGCCAACTCACCGGCGGTGAAACCGCCGTCGACGCCAACGACACCGGAACGGTGGGCGAGCAGCTCGCGGAAGGTGAGCCGCTCCTTGCCCTCCGCACCGAACTCCGGCCAGTACGCCGCCACTTCGCGGTCCAGGTCGAGGACGCCTTCCTGGACCAGAAGCGCGACCACGAGGTGGGCGGCACCCTTCGTGATGGAATAGAGGCCGGTCAGCGTGTCCGCCGTCGTACCGGGACCGGCCCACAGGTCGGCCACCCGACGGCCGTCGAGGTGCACCACGAGCTGCGCCTCGGGCGCGTCGCGCATCTCGCCGACGACCGCGGCGAACTCCTCCCGCACGTCCTCGAACCCCGCCACCACGGTCCCGTGCACCCTGCCGTCGTCGTGCGCCACGGCCTGCCCCTCGTCGTTGATCATCTGCGCGGTCGGGAGTACACAACAGCCCTACGCGGGCGGTCATTCCCGCGGCGACAGGAGTTCGACGACGGGGCCTAGGTGGCAGAGGTGCGGCGGCCGCCTCGGCGGTCGGTGCTGCGTCCGCCGGTCCCGGCAGCGCTCCCCGTGGCTTTGCCGGCCGCCGCTCGTCGCCCGGATCCGCGGGAAGCCTTGCCGGAGGCAGCGCCGGCCGCGGACTGGCGGTCGGAACTGCGGCTGCCCGCGCCGACGGCCCCGCCGGTGGCCCCGCCGGATCCTGCCCGGCGGTCGGAGCTCCTGCCTCCCGTCCCATTGGCAGTACCTGTCGCGGCGTTGGCCCCGCCGCCTCGGCGTCGGCGGCCGGACCGCCTGCCGGGCTCGGTGCCGGTCTTCCGGTCCGGGCGGGACGCCGTCGGTGTCGCCGGCTGGGGGACCTCGATGGTGACGGGTACGCCGGAAGGCTCGCGGGCGCCGGTGATGGTGGCCAGTTCCGCGTCGCTGGACGTGATGCGTGCCGTCCGGGGACGGATGCCCGCGTCCGACATGAGCTGGGTGACGTCCCGTTTCTGGTCGGGCAGGACCAGGGTGACCACGCTGCCGGAGCCGCCGGCGCGGGCCGTGCGGCCGCCTCGGTGGAGGTAGTCCTTGTGGTCGGTGGGGGGATCGACGTTCACGACGAGGTCGAGGTCGTCGACGTGTATGCCCCGGGCCGCGACGTTCGTCGCCACCAGCGCGGTGATCTGGCCGCTCTTGAACTGCTCCAGCGTGCGATTGCGCTGCGGCTGGGAGCGGCCTCCGTGCAGTGCCGCCGCGCGGACACCGACGGCCAGGAGTCGCTTGGCGAGCCGATCGGCGGACCTCTTGGTGTCCAGGAAGAGGATGACCCGGCCGTCACGGGCCGCGATGCGCGTGGTGACGGCCTTCTTGTCGGTCTCGTCCTGGACGTGGAGCACGTGGTGCTCCATGGTGGTCACCGCTCCCGCGGACGGGTCCACGGAGTGCACCACGGGGTCGGTCAGGAACCGCTGCACGAGGCGGTCGATGTTGCGGTCCAGGGTGGCCGAGAAGAGCATGCGCTGACCGTCGGGCCGTACTTGCTGGATCAGCTTGGTGATCTGCGGCAGGAAGCCCATGTCGGTCATCTGGTCGGCTTCGTCCAGCACCGTGATGCGTACCTGGTCGAGTACGCAGTCCCCGCGTTCCACGAGGTCGTTGAGCCTGCCGGGACTCGCGACGACCACCTCCGCGCCGCGCCGGAGCGTACCGGCCTGCTTGGTGATGGACAGCCCGCCGACCACGGTGGCCAGCCGGAGGTTCACCGCCGTCGCGTAGGGGGTCAGCGCGTCGGTCACCTGCTGGGCGAGTTCACGGGTGGGCACCAGCACGAGGGCGAGGGGTGCCTTGGGCTCCGCACGCAGTCCAGCCGTGCGGGCCAGGAGCGCCAGCCCGAACGCAAGGGTCTTGCCCGAGCCCGTGCGTCCGCGTCCCAGCAGGTCACGGCCGGCGAGCGAGTTGGGCAGCGTGGCGGCCTGGATGGGGAAGGGGGTGGTCACGCCCTGTGCGGTGAGGGTCTTCAGCAGCCCCGCGGGCATGTCCAGACCGGCGAAGTCCTCGACGGCGGGAAGTGCGGGTGTCGTGCTTTCCGGCAGCCGGAATTCCCTCGGCGACGACGCGGACGGGCGGGGCGACGTGGCGCGCCGGTTCGACTTCTGGGTCCTGCGGGACATGCAGTTATCTGCCTTCCTGGAAACAGCACAAACCGGGGTCCGCACCATGACGGTGCGGGCCCCGGTGAGTGGATACGCGTCCGGCGATCAGGCGGGGACGATGTTCTCCGCCTGCGGACCCTTCTGGCCCTGCGTGACGTCGAAGGAGACCCGCTGGCCCTCCTGGAGCTCACGGAAGCCCTGGGTCGCAATGTTCGAGTAGTGCGCGAAGACGTCCGGACCGCCGCCGTCCTGCGCGATGAAACCGAAACCCTTTTCGGCGTTGAACCACTTCACGGTTCCCTGTGCCATGACTTTCTCCTTCGGTAGGCAGAGGCCCCATCCGGAGACGCCGGAAAACAAATAATGCGCCTGAAGGAGAAACATTCCCGTCAGGCGCACATAGGTTCATGGGTACCACAACTGCAACACCGGAACCTTAGCACAGCTCGGCGTCCGCTCGCCGTGCTGATCGCCCCAGGAAATGTAGGCGACGGCTCCAGCTGATCCGTCAACTGGAGGGCGTCCGGGGCGCCCGCCAGCCTGGCGGGCGCTCG